>JAUYOQ010000267.1 GCA_030697975.1 Nitrosopumilaceae archaeon
GCAGACATGTTGGTATTTGACAGTCTTGATGAGCTAAAACTACATAAGGTCTTTGTTGGAGGAAAACTCGTAGTTTCAAATGGAAGCATTGTAACACAGATAAAAAAATACATTATTCCAAAGTGGATAAAAAAAACCGTAAAACTGAAAAAATTTTCAGAAAATGATTTTGTTGTAAAGTGCAAGACGACTGTTGCAAACGCCAACACGATAAACCTCAAGACAGAAATTGTCACAGAAAAAGGAACGGCCCAGCTTGCAACAAAGGATGGAAACGTTTTGCCTTCGCCTGACAAGGATGTGTGGAAGGTTGCAGCATTTGACAGGACGTATGGTACAAAAAAAGGAACTGTTGGCTTTCTGACAAACTTTGGTTCTCAAATTGGCGCATTTGCATCCACATGGGCATTTCATGAAAATGACCTGATTGTAATTGGCTCAAATGAATCAGACATGGCAGTTGCAGCAAACAACTTGATAAAAACACAGGGTGTCATGACTGTAGTAAAGGACGGAAAGACGCTTGCAAGCCTACCAATGCAGCTTGGAGGAATAATCTCAACAGATCCTTTTGAGAAAGTATCAAGCAATTTTGTAAATCTAAACTCTACGATAGTAGATTCCGGTTGCAGGTTTTCAAAGCCACATCTTATACCACTATTTTTGCCTTTTCTTGCGTTGCCTGATATTCGAATTTTGTATAGCGGTATAATCGATGTAAAGAAAAGATCCTACCTGCCTGTTTTAAGCTAAAGATATTATAATGGGTTATAAGAAAAATCAACTGAAAATTAAATGGCATCAATTCAACAAACACCTCAGGGGCCTGTCCTAGTTCTAAAAGAGAGTGCACTTCAGCAAAAAGGACGAGATGCGCAGGCAAATAACATTATGGCTGCAAAACTTGTTGCAGACCTAGTAAGAACAAGTCTTGGCCCAAGAGGAATGGACAAGATGCTTGTTGATTCATTAGGTGATGTTACAATTACTAACGATGGCGCTACAATTCTAAAAGAAATTGATGTTCAACACCCAGCCGCAAAGATGATGGTTGAGATCTCAAAAGCAATTGACAACGAGGTTGGTGATGGAACAACATCCGCTGTTGTTTTTGCGGGTTCTTTACTTACAAAGGCACAAGATCTTTTAAAAAAAGACGTACATTCCTCAGTTATAGTAGAAGGATTTCAAGCAGCAGCAGAAAAGGCACTTGAAATACTAACCGAAATTGCCAAGCCCGTAAAACCTAATGAAACAGAAGAGCTGATCAAAGTTGCAAAAACAAGCATGGAGTCAAAATTAATTTCAGAAGATAGCCCTAGTCTTTCAAAGCTTGTAGTTGATGCTATACTGAGAATTGCCGAAAAACATGGAGAAAAATATGTTGTTGATCTTGATAACATTAAAGTAGAAAAAAAGGCAGGCGGCTCAATTCAGGATTCCAATTTGATAACAGGAATTGTTCTTGACAAAGAAGTTGTTCATAGCGGAATGCCAACAAAAATTCAAAACGCAAAAATTGTACTGCTTAACTGTCCACTTGAGATAGAAAAGACCGAGATGAGTGCAGAGATTCGAATTTCTGATCCAACACAAATGCAGATGTTCATTGAAGAAGAACAAAGAATGATAAAACAAATGGTAGAAAAAATACACAAGGTAGGAGCAAACGTAGTCATCTGCCAAAAAGGAATTGATGACATTGCACAGCATTATCTTGCAAAATATGGAATACTTGCAGTAAGAAGAGTAAAAGAAAGTGACATGTCAAAGCTTGCAAAGGCAAGCGGTGCCACAATTACCACTAACTTAGAGGATTTAACAGAAAATGATCTTGGCTCATCAGAGCTTGTTCATCAAAAGAAGGTAGAATCTGACAAGTGGGTATTTGTTGAAGGATGTAGAAATCCAAAATCAGTTTCTCTCTTACTAAGAGGTGGTTCACAAAGAGTTGTTGATGAAGTTGACAGATCAATGCACGATGCATTAATGGTAGTAAAAGATGTAATTGAAAAACCAGCAATTGTTGCAGGTGGTGGCTCAGTTGAAGCCTATCTAGCAGGCAGAATAAATGAATGGGCAGATGGTTTTGAAGGAAGGGAACAGCTTGCAATCAAAAAATTTGCAGAGGCTCTAGAAATAATTCCACTCACTATTGCAGAAAATGCTGGAATGGATCCAATTGATACAATGGTAAACCTCAGAGCGAGACAAAGCCAGGGCCAAAAGTGGACAGGAATCAACGCAAGAGAGCAAAAAGTCGAAAACATGTTAACGCTTAACATCATCGAGCCAGTTGCTGTAAAAGAACAAATCATAAAGTCAGCAACAGAGACGGCATGCATGATTCTAAGAATCGATGATGTAATTGCAATATCCGCAAACAAAGGTGGCGGCGGCCGCTAGATTACAAAAATTTTAAAATATTGTAATTACAACTGAAAAATTCAAAACATACCCACACTATTTTCTATCTGTGTTTAAAATAGGAATAGACCTTGGAGGCACCAAAACAGAAGCAGTCTTACTTGATGAAGATCTTGAAATAGTTGAACGAAAACGAGTTCCTACAGTCCAAGATTACAAAAAGATCATAGAAACTGTTTCTTCTCTTGTAAATGATCTAAAATCAAAAGCATCTGGCAAAACAACAGTTGGTGTGTGTGCCCCAGGTGTCACATCTCAAAAAACTGGCCTGATAAAAAACAGCAACACACAGTGTCTTATTGGAATGCCACTACAGAAAGATCTTGAAATCGTACTTGGGCAAAAAATCTCGATGGAAAATGATGCAAACTGTTTTGCCATGGCAGAAGCACAACTTGGTGCTGCAAAAAACTATGACGTTGTATTTGGTGTAATAATGGGCACAGGAGTAGGTGGTGGCATTGTGATAAACGGCAAGATACATGGAGGAAGATCAAACATTGCAGGAGAGTGGGGCCATCACATCATAAGGCCACATGGAAACAAGTGTTACTGCGGAAAATCTGGATGTGTTGAAACCTACATTTCTGGGCCTGCACTTGAAAGACGCTGGAAAGAGCTTACAGGAAAATCTCAACCCCTGCCTACAATAATTGAAAATCTTTCCAATATAAAGGCAAAAGAGTGGAAAAAAGAGTTTTTAGAAAATTTCGCAATCGGACTTGCAAATGTAATCAACATATTGGATCCTGATGTTGTAGTACTTGGAGGAGGACTCTCAAACATTCCGTTTTTGTATGATGAAGGAAAAAGTCTAGTTTACAAAAATATATTTAGCGACTTGGCAGACACGCCAATTTTAAAAAATAATCTTGGAGACTCTGCTGGAGTAATTGGTGCTAGCCTCTTGTAACGTTATTTCATAATGACAGTAACCCATCTTATTTACACAAACTGAACAAAGACAGCGAAGATTAAATACAGTACATCTATTATCATGTTCTAACTTGAATATCACAAAAATAACTATCCTGTCTATTCTCATATTGGTATTGACGGCAAATCCGACTCTGATAGCAATAGGTCAGGAAGAAACACCATCTGAGGAAGCAAGTAGTGAAGAAACAACTGCAGAAGAAGAGACAACAACTGCAGAAGAAGAGGTACCTAGTGAAGAAACAACTGAGGAATTGCCTGAAGAAACATCAGAACCAGAAGTAATGTTGACAATGGTAGAAGAAGTAAAATCTCCAAAAAAACAAATGGATGAAGGCGTAGAAGCAGGAGCTGTAGTTTGTAAAGAAGGCTTGGATCTTATCATCAAGGCATCTACTGGTTCTGCAGCTTGTGTAAAATCCTCTAGTGTAGAAATACTAATTGCTCGTGGCTGGGGTTCAACACCAGCATAACCTAATTCCTTTTTTATTTATCAATAATCTCTAATCTTATTGTGGTTCAATTGTTGCAGGTGGTTTGCTTGATATTACATAAGTGACCCATGTGACATCGTTTATCTCATTTGTTATTCTGTTGCTGATTTTTTCAAGCAGGCCATCGGGGAGTCTTGTCCAGTCGGCAGTCATTGCATCAACTGAGTCAACAACACGAACCATCACTATATTGCCATATTTTCTTTCATCACCTACAACACCAACAGCTTTGTCCTCACCTACAGCTGCATATGCCTGCCATACCTTATCGTACCACTTTGCCTTTTCAAGCTCTTCTTCAACAATCTTGCTTGCTGTCTTTGCAATCTCTAGTTTCTTTTCTGTTACTTCGCCGATGACTCTAACTGCAAGACCGGGTCCTGGAAATGGATGTCGCATAAGCAGTTTTTGTGGAACCCCAAGAATCTTTGCGACCTTTCTTACCTCGTCTTTGTACAGCTCACGCAATGGTTCTAGGACTTGAAGCTTGAGCCAATCAGGCAAGCCACCTACGTTGTGGTGAGTCTTTATGACAGAGGCAGGTCCCTTTGATACTCCGCTTTCTATAACATCAGGATAAAGTGTTCCCTGCGCAAGCCATCTAAACGGCCCGTTTTTTTCAGCAAAGTCTGTAAAAATTCGCACAAATTCCTCACCAACAATCTTTCGTTTCTTTTCAGGATCTGACACTCCATCTAGTTTTGTTAAAAACTGCTTTTTTGCATCAATTTTTATAAAGTTAACCTTAAAATTTTTTGTAAACATCTCTCCAATTTCTTTTTCTTCATTTAGTCGCAAAAGACCATTGTCTACAAAAATGCATTTTAGCCTCTCACCAATTGCTCTATGGATAAGCAGTGCAGTAACTGTAGAATCGATTCCACCACTTACTGCACACAAGACATTTCCATCAATTTTTGAAATATCTTTTACAGTTTTTTCAACAAAGCCTTTCATTGTCCATTCTTGCTTTGCTTTGCAGATTTTTAGTACAAAGTTTTTCAAAATCTCAGTCCCTTGTTCTGTATGAACTACTTCTGGATGGAACTGAATTCCATAGATCGATTTTTCCATGTTTACAATGGCTGCAGCTTTTGCACTTTCTGTATGTCCTATTACCTCAAAGTTTTTGGGGATTTGTTCTGCCTCGTCTCCATGGCTCATCCATGCTCGAATTGATTTTCCTAATCCGCTTAGCAGATCAGAGTCATCGTCTATCGTCAAAAGCGAGGACCCGTATTCCTTGTTTGCACGCTTTACTTTGCCGCCATAATTGTTGACTATAAGCTGATGTCCATAACAAATTCCTAAAATGGGCAACTTCATTTCAAATATCTTGTTTTCAGGTATGGGCGCTCCAGAATTGTATACGCTTGCAGGACCGCCAGAAAATATGATCCCCTTTGGATTCATCTTTGTTAATTCCTCAACTGTAATATCAAATGGAACAAGCTCAGCATAAACTGAAAATTCACGGATTCTTCGGCAAATCAGGTGGCTGTACTGGGATCCAAAGTCCAAAACAACGATTTTGTCCATAAAATCACTTGCTTAAATGATCAATCATCTTTGATAAAGACCAGGCCGCAGTATTGATTATCTCATTTACTCTTTCTTTTTG
>JAUYOQ010000282.1 GCA_030697975.1 Nitrosopumilaceae archaeon
TTGAAAATTTGTGATTTGCAAGCCCCAAAGAAGAGGTACTTGTTCCTTAGTTGTGCTAAAAGAAAATGTGTTTGATTCACCAGCAAAGATTTGAGTTTCTTCTGTAGTGTATTCAAACATTCCTTCAAATACATCTGGAACCAAAATTTGGCCAGACATGGCAGAATTTGTTTCTAATAATGTAGATTGAGCACTTAGAAACGAAATTAGTAATAATCCTAAACCACCTGATGAAATTATTGGGCCGCGTTTTTTCATTTTAGCTAATGTATCCTAGATTTTTATTGCTTGGTTGTGGCATAGCCATTTGCCCATAGCCTTCCCTCGATGCTTGTGATTCAATTGATTTTATGATCTTTTCAGTGTCTTCTACTTTTTTGTCAAGCTCTGTCATATCTAATTTGATGTCAAGCATCTGCAATAGTACTTGCAAGACAGCTTTTGATGCTTTTGCATCAATTACATAGCCTGAAGTCTCGCCCAAAAGACAAATTCCTTTCATGTTAAACTTTTTTGCAACGCCAATTATTATGCCATTCATGCCTGTGATACTTCCTTTATTCATTGTCTGTATTTGATATTTTGAAAACTGTTGGATTAAATCTGGAGAGGTACTTGTTCCATAAACTTTTGATGATTTTGAAAATGTTCCTGTAATGTATGCTGCCAATGTGTAGATGATATCAATGTGAAGTTTTTTACAGATGTTAATTATTTCTTCTGCAAGTAAATACTCAGATTGTGGTAAAACAGGTTGTGCATCTCCTGTAAGTAAGACAAGATCATGCGATTCTGTTTTACAGTAATACAGGGAATTTTTTATCAGGTCAACAGTTCCATCTTGCTGTATGGTAACTTGGGGTGGAAACGAAGAAGAATAAATGTCTGCAAATTGCTTTCCTTGTAATTTTTCTATGATATAATCAACTGCAAGTTTTCCGACAAATCCGCTGCCTGGCAATCCACACACAAGTTTTGGGTTTTTCAAGTCAGGCAATGATGAAATTTCCACTAGGAATTTTTCATTAAATGACATTGAATATGTAAAAAGTTAAACTGTATTAAAATCTTAGAGCGCTTATCTTTTTCTTCGTTTTGCTTTTGATTTTTTTGTTTTCTTTCCCTTTCTTTTAGGAGTAATTCTTTTTGTCTTGGCCTTTTTTGTTACTTTTTTTCTCTTTGGTTTGATTTTTGATTTTTTGCGTTTGGGTTTACTTTTCCTTGATTTAGCTAGAGTTTTGTTTATTTTTTCAAGTGTTGATTTGACTGCCTGTTCTCGTTTTTCTCGATTTTCAAGTTGCTTAGCTAATCGAGTTGCAGTTTTTTTCGTATTTTTCATCAGGTTTACAAGTACAGGTTTTGTTTGGGCCTGTTTTCTAACTTGACTTGCAATTTTTGACTTTGAACTCTTGTATTCGTCAATAGCATCAGTTGTTTTTCTAGCCATTGTGTTTCGTTGTCTTATCTCTGCTGTTAGTTCATTTATCCTGTCTACTATTGTTTGAAGTCTTTCTTGAATTTGTTGTTTTTCTTCCTTTGAGCTGACAAATTCTAGTTCTTGTTCGGTTTGCTCTTTTAGATCTTTTTCGTATTTTAGGCGTTCTTGTGCAGCTGCGACTAGTCTCATTATGCTTTCTTGTTGTGCCGTACGTTGACTCAAGTGAAAGGAAACGTCATCTAATTTTTCATGGGTGTTTTCTAGTCTTCGCTTTAATAAAGAAAGACCGGATGAAGATTTACGAGAAAGCTTTCTAACTTGGTTAAATTTTTTTTCGCTTTGTTTTCTAAGCTTTGCTGCTTCAATTTTCTTTTTTTGTAGCTTTGTAGCTAATCTTGCTAGTGAGGTCAATATTTATTGTGAAATGTTGTAGTTGATTAAGTTATACTAATAACTAGTATTTGACTTACCAGTTAAGAAATTTAAATTCGTATTTGAACTAGAACCTATGGAATTTCATCCTTCACAGATACCGGTTGTAAAGGTTTTCGATATCAAAGATGAAAAGGATGCTGAAGATGTTGTAGAAGAAATGGTTAGAATGGGATTTTCAAATCAAAAAAAAGGCTACAAGGTTTTGCTTCCAAAAGAAAGTCGGGTTGCAAAAAGAATGGGATACATAGTAACAACTGGAGTTAATTTTGGTTTACGAAAAACAAACCAAGAACGCGATATAAGATACTGGACTTATCACCATGACAAAGAACATTATGCAATCGTTCTTATCGGCACCAAAGCCTTTAATGAGCTAGGTTTTTGATTCAAAAATTTTGCCTAGTTTTGCCTTTTTTGTGACAACACCTGTAAGTAGAATTCCAAGTATTGCACCACCAATTACATCCATAGGAAAATGTTGTAATACATAGATCCTGCTAATTGACATCAAAATTGGATACAATAACAACAGATAACAGCCTCTTGGGAATTTTTGTGACAGTACGAATCCAAGAACCATTCCAAAAACAGTAGCTCTGCTGGCATGTCCTGATGGAAAGGAAGCGTTTGCACCACCTTCACAAAAAAGTGCAAAGGTATCTTGTGTTGCCTCAATAAGAAAAGGATTACCCAAAAAAGGAAGGTTTGGTTTGTCTCTATCGACTCCACACTTTATGTAACCTGTAAGTAATGTGGTGAGAACTAGTAAAATCATAAGAACAACTCCGGCTTTCCTTGTCTTTTTAATGATTGTTAGGACTCCTGCAAAGGCAAGCATGTAAAAAACATCGCCTGCTTCTGTAACTGATTGCATAAAAAGATCAAGTGATGAATTTCCAGCTATTGATTGAAAGAACAAAGCTGTAGACTCGTCAAATTGTTGAGTTGTCTTTGAATAAACAAGTAATGTTACAAGCAAAAATGACATAGCTAGAACAAAAAAAGGCCTAGAACGTATATCAAAAATCCATTTTTGCAACTAGACAAACCTCAATTGTGTCATTTTTAATTTTTTTCATGTTACACTAGTATGAAGTACTACTGAAAAAACTAGTCGCAAAATGAATAATCTGATTAAGCGTCTGATCGACTAAAAGATTTTAACCGGAGCAAAAAAAGAAAGGACGTGAACATATTAACACTTAGTGATTTTGATCTAAAAGACAAAACCGTTTTTCTCCGAGTAGACATGAACTGCCCTATTGATCCTGACACTATGGAAATTTCTGGAACAAAACGTATTGAAGAAACAACTGAAACAATTAATGCGCTAAAAGACTCAAAAACTGTTGTCGCTTCCCATCAGGGAAGAGTTGGTAACAAAGACTATACAGGAATGGACAAGCATGCTGAGGTGCTTGAAGAGATTCTTGGGCGTAAAATCAAGTATGTTGAAGATGTAATAGGGGAATCTGCAAGAAAGGAGATAAAAAATTTGAAAAGCGGAGAAATACTCATGCTTGACAATCTTAGGCTTTGTGCAGAAGAAAACTATGAGTTTGCGCCATCTGATGCTGCCAAGACAATTATGGTTACACGGCTAGCTCCACTTTTTGATCTTTGTGTACTTGATTCCTTTCCAAGCGCTCACAGAGCACATCCATCACTTGTAGGTTTTTCACATGTATTACCAGCTTGTGCAGGAAAAATTGTTGAACGCGAAGTTAGAAAACTAAATGAAATAATGACAGTTGCAAAGGCACCACATGTAATTGTGCTTGGGGGCTCAAAAGTTCTAGATAGATTAGAAGCAATAAAGGCACTCATAAAAAATGGAAGAGCAGATCATGTATTGCTTACCGGTCTTATTGGAAATGTGTTTATGCGAGCACAAGGAAGAATCAAGGCCACACTTGGAATAAAAAGAGAAGAAGAGGCCGTGGCAAAGGCTCATACGTTAATAGGTGAATATCCTGACATATTTTCAACTCCTGTTGATGTTGCGATAGACAGAGATGGCTCTAGAGTTGAAGTTGATGTACGTGATCTAGACAAAGATGATCAGATATATGATCTTGGACCAAAGACTGTTGAATATTACAATAAATTCATAGCAGGCGCGGGAACCGTTTTCATTAGCGGACCTCCAGGATTTTTTGAAAAAGAAGAATTCAGCTATGGTACACGCTCACTTCTTGAAAAAGTAGCAAATTCTATGGCTACAACCATAGTTAGTGGAGGTCATCTTACTTCGGCATTAAAAAAATATGGTTTGGCACAAAAGATTACCCACATAAGCACAGCAGGCGGAGCGCTTGTGCTTTACCTGACAGGCCAAAAATTGCCAATGATCCAATCCCTTGAAGAGGCTGCAAAAAGACACCGCTCTAAATAGTTGCGCCACATTTAGGGTTAGGGCATACCCGTTCTTCTGATTTTCCAATGTAGATTTCTTGATTACATGAATTACAGTGAATTTTTTCTACAATATCAAAAAGCCTGTACCATTGCGTTGTAAAGTTCTGTGCAATATTTCTAACCATTCCTTTGTCACAAATTTCTTTAAAGTATTCTTCCATATTATCAACTATCCAAGATTTATCAACATCGCCATTTTTTTTAACTATATCAAAAATTTCATCATTTGTAAATCTAATAGTTACGTCGTTAAATTTTTCAAAGATAGTTTTTCGTATTTGTAGTTGTATTGGAACTGATGGAGTAAATCCACTCATACTAGTATAGGTTTGTTGCTTCTTCTTTTAAGTTACCTGCTGATTTTTCGTCTTTCATTTTTTCAATAAAATAAGAGTAAATTCCATACTTGAGCGCCTTTAATGACAATAGTGCACATTTAATTCGCACAGGACTTGTTCTAATAAGATGCTCTAGTCCAAGCTCTCCTAACACATCATTTTTTTCAATTTTTTTTACTTCGTCAAGATCCTTTCCTTTAACCAATTCCGTTAGAACTGACGTACATGCTATACAGATAGAGCATCCTTTGCCTTTGAATTTTATATCAGAAACTTTGTTTTCATTGATTTTGATTTGCAAGTCGATGCTGTCTCCACACAGCGGATTGCTGTCATGCTGTGAGATGTCTGGATTTTCAATTTCGCCAAAATTAGATGGGTGTTTTGAGTACTCTATTATCATCTCAGTATAGATTGGATCGCCAGTCATAGCTTGAACAACTCTGCAACCTTGTTTAGTGAGCCAATCAATGCATCTATTTCTTGTTTTGTGTTGTAGACATAAAAGCTTGCACGATTTGTTGCTGCAACATCTAGTCTTTCCATTAGTACCTGTGCGCAGTGATGTCCTGATCTTACTGCCACGCCGTCTTTATCAATTATAGTTGCAACATCATGTGGATGAACATCATGAAAGTTAAATGAGATTACTCCTCCACGCTTTGCAATGTCTTTTGGCCCGTAAATTGTAATTCCTTTTACTTTTGACATTTTATCCAGCGCATATTTTGTTAGCTCGATTTCGTGGTTTCGTATGTTATCCATTCCAATTTTGTTAAGATAGTCTATTGCTGCAGAAAATCCTATCACATCTGCTATGTTTGGCGTGCCTGCCTCAAACTTGTATGGAAGATCATTCCATGTCGTCTCGTATTTGTGCACCTCCCGAATCATATCACCTCCTCCATGGAATGGCTGCATTGTCTCAAGAACCTCCTTTCTTACCCACAAAACCCCAACACCTGTTGGGCCTAACATCTTGTGAGCTGAAAATGCAAAAAAGTCACACTCTAGTTTGCTCAAATCAACTTTCATGTGAGGTACAGACTGGGCTCCATCGATGAGAGTTTTCACTCCAACCTTTTTGCATCGTTTTATGATTTCGTCTGTGTTTGTTATTGTGCCTAAAACATTAGACATCTGGCTAAATGTGACAAGTTTTACTTTGCCAGTCTCTAGGTAAGAGTCTAGCTGATCTAAAATTAACTCGCCGTTATCATCAACGCCAATGTATTCTAGTTTTGCTCCCCTTTCTTTTGTTAATAGCTGCCATGGAACAATGTTGCTGTGATGCTCGTATTCTGTTGTAACTATGATATCGCCTTTGTTAACATTTTGCCTGCCCCATGAGTATGCGACAAGATTAATTGCCTCTGTAGTGCCTCTTACAAAAATTATTTCTTCGCGTTTTTGTACGTTTAAGAATTTTGCAATCTTTGTCCTAGTGTTTTCATATGCTTCAGTTGCCTCTTCTGCAAGAGCATAGACGGCTCTATGAATATTGGCGTTTTGGTTTTTGTAATAGTCATTTATTGCATCAATAACCTGAATTGGTTTTTGTGAGGTTGATGCATTGTCCAAGTAGACGAGTAGTTTATTCTCACGTACCTTTCTTTGTAGAATTGGAAAGTCTTTTCGAATTGTTTCAAGTGATAGTGCAGTTTGCAAGTTTTAAACCTCCACGTAAATCTCGTTTTGATCTATTTTAACATTGTAAGTTCTTAGCGGTTTTTCTGCAGGAGGGTTTTGTGGCATACCTGTTTCCAAATTAAAAACTGAAAGATGTAGTGGACAACGCACACCTTCCTCACTTAGCATTCCGTTTGAAAGATCTGCTTCAGCATGTGTACAAATCAAATCTGCAGCATATATTTTGCCATCAAGGTTAGCTAAAAGAATTTGTTTTTCGTTGTGATGAAATCCATATAGCTGACCGCTAGTAACTTTGTCTATACTGCATGCCTTTACCCATTTTGCCATAATTATCACCTGTACTTGTAGTGTTGTTCGATTTCGGTATTCTCGTTGTATCTTGTTTCTTCAACTTCTACTAGTGCCTTCAACTGCTCGTCGCTGTTGATGACAAGTTCATGTCCTTCCCATTTTGATTCAATAAGGTAGGCAATCCATGCCCTGACTTGGTAAGACATTGTCCTTGAAAGTGGCTCTACAAAGCCTTCTACAATAATTCTCTCTGCCTCTTTTCTGCTCAGGCATCTAGTACCTAGATAGTAGATCTGTTCTTCGTCTACTTGTGCTACTGAGGCAGAATGGGTGGCCTTTACGTCATTTGTAAATATTTCAAGCCCCGGAATAGAATCTGATTTTGCACCCTTGTCTAACAGAATTGAACGGCCAGACAAAAATGACTGTGACTTTACAGCCTTTTCTTTAATGCGGATCATTCCTTTGAATAGTGATTTTGATCTGTTTTTTAGAATGGATTTTTCTATGACTCTTCCTTCTGTGGATGGCTTTTCATGGTTCACGTTTACTGAAAGATCAAAAGACTGTTCGTTATTTCCGAAAATTACCTCAGAGTCATTTGCCGAAGCGCCTGTTCCGTTTAGGTAGTAATCGATCCTATAGCGAGATAGCATCGCACCAAAGAGACCCAAGTACCAGTTTATTTTGCCATCTTGTGCTATATCGGTCCTTCTTGTTGAAAAGTTGATTGTGCTCTGATCCATTACCTGTAGCGTGGTCACATCAAGGCGGCTGTTTTGGCCAACGCTTGTGTTTAGCAACTCAAGATATGCCTGTTGCTTTTTTGCTTTTGGCGAATATAGTTCCTGGACAACGCTTGCCTTGCTACTTTCTCCTGTCACTATCACGTTTCTTGATATTGTAGATATGTCATCAACTGATAGACATGATAAAACATGTATTGGTTTTTCTAAAACCAAATTTTTTGGAATGTGCATAAATATGCCAGAGTTAAACGCTGCGTTGTTTAGTGCAATAAACTTGTCATCATTTGAGTTTGTTGATTCTAATACTTTTTTTATTATATCACCATAATTTTTTAATGCATCATCAATAGAACATAATACAACTCCTTTTGATTTTAGCTCATCTGAAATGTTGATTCTATGTATGTTTGAGCCAATTTGTACAATGCATGTTTCGTTTTCAAGCTCCTTTAATCTATTTTTTAAAAAGTCTGGCACTGATGCATCAGACTTTATTGTTAGCGAGACCTGCTCGGGGTCCATCTTTTTTGCATCAGTATATTTGTTGTAAAGTGGAGAAGTTTCTAGTGGAAGTTCTTGATATATGGAAAGTGATTTTTTCCTATATTCTTTTAGCCAGGATGGCTCATTTTTTGATGTTGAAATTTCATCAATGTGGTAAGAACTCAGTGTGGATAAAGCAAGTTGTTGCATAGATTATCGTTAGTGAAAGACAAATAGTAAGCTCTCTAGCCTACTGAGCCATCCATCTCTAGTTTTATGAGTCTGTTTAGCTCAACTGCGTATTCCATTGGGAGCTCTTTTGTAAATGGCTCCATGAATCCGTTTACAATTAGTGTTAGTGCCTCTTCCTCTGTAAATCCTCTGCTCATCAAATAGAAAATTTGTTCGTCGCCAATTTTTCCAACAGTTGCTTCATGTGTGATTGTTGCATCCTCTTGGTTGATTTCCATGTACGGATAGGTGTCTGTCTTTGATGTATCATCAAGTAGTAATGCATCACATCTCACAGATGCCTTTACATTGGTTGCTCCTTTTGCGACATGAAGCAGTCCTCTGTATGTTGATCTGCCGTTAAGACGGCTAACAGATTTTGATGTTATTTTTGAGGTTGTGTTTGGAGCCAAATGTACCATCTTTGCGCCTGTATCTTGGTGCTGATTTTTTCCTGCAAATGCAACAGAAAGTGTTTCTCCATGTGCACGTTCACCTAAAAGATAAACACCTGGATATTTCATGGTTAGTCTACTTCCAATGTTTCCATCAATCCATTCAACTCTAGCACCCTCATATGCATAAGCTCGCTTTGTCACAAGATTATACACATCGTTACTCCAGTTCTGAATTGTAGTGTATCGTAATTTGGCATCTTTGTGTGCAACTAGCTCGACTACTGCAGAGTGCAATGATTCTGATGAGTATACTGGTGCAGTGCAACCTTCAATATAGTGACATTCTGCTCCCTCATCTACTACAATCAGGGTTCGTTCAAACTGTCCAATATTTTCTGCGTTAATTCTAAAGTATGCCTGAAGTGGCATGTCGATTTTGACGCCAGGTGGAACGTAAATGAATGAGCCGCCACTCCATACAGCACTGTTTAGTGCTGCAAACTTGTTATCTTCTGGAGGAATTATCTTACCAAAATATTTTTTGAAAATTTCTGGCTGCTCTTTGAGTGCAGTATCAGTATCAAGGAAAAGTACTCCTTGTTTTGCGAGATCATCTCTTAGATTGTGATATACGACTTCGGATTCGTATTGTGCTCCTACACCTGCAAGGAATTTCTTTTCGGCTTCTGGAATTCCTAGTTTATCGAATGTTTTTTTGATATCTTCTGGAACATCATCCCAGTTTTTTTCAGTCTTTTCAGAGGCCTTTGTATAATAGTAAATATTTTGAAAATCAATTTTGCTAAGATCCCCGCCCCAGTTTGGCATTGGTTTTTTCATAAAAATGTCATATGAGCGTAATCTAAAATCAAGCATCCATTTTGGTTCATTTTTCATTTTGCTTATGCTTTCAACTGTATCTCGTGAAAGACCTTTTTTGCTAAGATGAACATACAGCTCAGTTGAATCCTTAAAATCATATTTTGAATAATCCATCTCAAGATTTTCTGTAGTCATCGAACTTACAACGTCGTTATATTATAAATACATGAGGAAAAATAGGGAGAGCTAAATAGGTTAAGCTAAATTCTAGGATTAAGCTAATGAAAATATGTTCTTGATTGTTTCAAAAGCACCAGATACTGTATGAACTGGTGCAACAATGTTTTCAACTTGAAATTTTTTTAATTCTTCTGCTGTAAATGGACCAATAGCAACCACTTTTGTTTTTTTTAAATTATTTAATAATGTTTTTTGATCGTAGTCTTTTGTCATTATCTCAAAAAATGCTTGTACTGATGATGCGCTTGTAAAAACTATACCATCTATGTTATTTTTTGAAAATAGTTCTCTAAACTCATTCCATTGTGTTGTATCATTAAATGCACACACGTCATAAAGATAAATTTCCTTTACCTCAAGTCCCATCTTTTCTAAGAGGTTTTTTAGAAATGGGGTTGATGCGCTACTTCGTGGAACAATTACCTTTTTGCCAACTGCATTTAGTCTTGAAAGTACCTCTCCAACACCAACAGAAGAGTATCTATTTGGTATGTATGCGACCTTAATTCCTTCGTGCTCAAGTGCGGTTTTTGTTTTTGGTCCAACTGCAATTACTATAGTGTTTGCTACAGCAAGCTGCAGTTTTTCATACAATGAAATCTTTTTTGCTTCATCAAAAAGAAGTTTTACTGCCTTTGAGCTCATAAAAACAGAATAATCTGGATCATAGTTTTGTAGTTCGTCAAGAAACTCGCGAACTATTTTTTCTCCTTTGCTTACTAGTTCAATTGTTGGAAGCGTAATTGGTCTTGCTTTTTCTTTTGAAAGCAATTGAATAAACTCTTCAGCGTCTTCTTCTGAGCGAGTTATTGCAATAGTTTTTCCCTCAATCATTTTTATCTCTCCATTGTAATGTTTTTGAAAGACCTACTACCTTACCTATTATAATTATAGATGGTGGTTTGATGTGTTTTTGACTTGCAAGTTTTGATATGTTAGACAAGTCACCTGTAATCATTTTGTGATTTGGAGTGGTGCCGTTTTCAATTACTGCAACAGGTGTCTTTTTACTCATTCCGCCTTCGATTAATCGCTTACAGATTATGCCAATACGCGAAAGGCCCATCATTATAACTATGGTATCAACTGATTTTGCAAGTCTTTGCCATTTTACAGACTCTTTTTGTTTTTGAGGATCTTCATGACCTGTAACAAAAACAACAGAAGAGGCAAACTTTCTGTGTGTTAATGGAATTCCAGAATATGTTGCAGCACCGATTCCTGAAGTTATTCCTGGAATGAGCTCAAACTTTATCTTGTATTTTTTTAGATACTCTGCTTCCTCCCCACCACGGCCAAAGATTGTTGGGTCCCCGCCCTTTAGTCTTACAACCATTCTGTTTGCTTTAGCATGCTTTACCATCAAGTCATTTGTACTGTCTTGATGTTTGTAATCATCACCAACTTCTCTTCCTACGTAAATTTTCTTTGCAGACTTTGGAATCATATCAAGTATTTTCTTGCTTACGAGCCTGTCGTATAACACAACATCTGCTTTTTTTATCAATTCAACTGCTCTAAGCGTAATTAGTTTTGGATCACCAGGTCCTGCACCTACAAGAAATACCTTGCCTCTCATTGTTTGTTCCATTCCTCTACTTTTTTTCGCCAATCTTTTGCAAGCTCAGAAATCCCTTTACTTTTTAACATTTCAGCTACTTCCTTTCCCAATTTTGTTGGTTCATTCTTTTTACCACTTTTCTGTACAACTATAGACTGTTTTCCATCAATTGAATAGGCCATTACCGTAAGCGATAGTGTACCGTCAACTATTTTTGCAAAGGCACCAACAGGAAATCGGCATCCTGAATCAACATACTCAGATAAGGTTCGTTCTGCTTCTACTTCTAGTCTTGATTGTGGATCTTCAATTTTTTTTAACATTGAAATTGTTTTATCGTCATTAGAACGTGAAACAATTGCCAGTGCACCTTGTCCTGGAGAAGGCGGAAAATCATCTATTGGTAATTTTGAGAATTTGACATCTAGTCCTAGCCTTGCAATACCTGCTTGTGCAAGAACAACTGCGTCATATGTGCCTTCAGAAATTTTTTTTATTCTTGTTTCAATGTTGCCACGTATTGGTTTAACGTTTAGATCAGCTCGCTTTCTTGTAACCTGAACTGCCCTTCTCAGGCTACTTGTCCCAACAATTGCACCTGATTTGATATCTTCAAGTGTTGAGCCATCTACAGATACTAGAACATCGTTTACATCTTCCCTTTTTGGCACACATGCAAGAGTAAGTTCCTCTCCAAGTATTGATGGAACGTCTTTGAGGCTGTGAACTGCAAAATCGACTTGATGTTCGGCTACGGCTCTGTCAATTTCTTTTTCAAATATTCCTTTTTGATTTATTGTAAAAAGCGGTCGTGCATCTGTATCTCCCTTTGTCTTTATTGTTTTAATTTCAAATTCTGCATCAGGATTTTTCTTTTGCAGTTCAGATATTACCCAGTTTGTTTGGACAAGTGAAAGATGGCTTCCACGTGTTCCTACAAGATACTTCATTTTTTCACACTCTTTAGCGCGTAACGATAAGCGTCAATAGTCTTTGCTAGATCTTGATTTGTGTGTGCATCCGATAAAAAGATGGTTTCAAATTGTGAAGGAGCTATAAACACTCCATACCGTAAAAGTGTTGAAAACATCTTTTTGAATTTTTTTGAGTCTGCTCTCTTTGATGATTTATAGTCAACAACAGGCGTATTTGTAAAAAATATCTGAAACATAGAGCCAAGAAAGTTGATGTGGTGGGGAATTTTCAGATCTGTTGTAATTTCATCAATAATGCCTACTAGCAATCTGCAGTTTTTTTCTAGTTTTGAATAAAGACTATTTTTTAGCTTGTTGATAGTTTTGATAGAGCTTATCGCAGCACAAACTGAGATTGGATTTCCAGCAAATGTACTTGCTTGATATACTCTGCCTTGTGGCACAAGATGGTTCATGATTTCCTCGCTTCCGCCAACTGCCGCAATTACAAATCCATTACCTAGTGCTTTTCCCAAAGTTGTGATATCAGGTTTGATTTGATAATACATTTGTGCACCACCTGGAGACACGCGAAAACCAGTTACGGTTTCATCAAAGATTAAAGGAACATCATGCTCTTTTGTTATTTTCCGCATTTCATGAAGAAAGTTTTGTTCTGGTAAGATCAGACCCATGTTTGCAAGTACTGGCTCTACTATTACTGCTGCAATGTCTTTATTTTTTCTAATTGTATTTTCTAGCTCATCTGAATTATTATATTGTACAACTAGAGTGTTTTTTGATACTTCGCTTAATCCTCCTTCAGATGTAGATATTCCAGCGTGGGCAGCACCAGAGCCGGCTTTTACTAAAACAGAATCATGTGCGCCATGATAACATCCCTCAAATTTGACTATTTTCTTCCTTTTGGTGAATCCTCGTGCTAGCCTTATGGCAGTCATTGTAGATTCTGAGCCAGTATTTACTAGACGTATTTTTTTCATTGATGGAAAATTTTTCTGAATTAATTTTGCCAGCTCTATTTCAAGTTCTGTTGGCGTACAATAAAGCGTGCCAAGCTTCAATTGTTTTGAAACAGCTGAGATAATTTCCCTTCTTCTGTGCCCAAGCAACAAGGCACCATAACCATTGCAAAAGTCAATGTACCGCTTTCCATCCACATCCCAAATCAAGCTCCCTTTTGATTTTTTCACAAAGAAAGGATATGGCTCAAAATATCTAACAGGACTGTTTACTCCTGAAGGAATAATTTTTTTTGCATCTTGGAATAGTTGTTTTGATTTTTTCAACACTAAAAGTGATCTTTGGTTATTATTATTCGTAATATCCTGTAAATCGTCAGTTTATCTGACGATCTTTTTGTAAACTAGACCTACAATTGCTGCGCCAATAAAAGGTGCAGACAAATACAACCACAAATCATTTGGCATGCTAGAAAAAAGGGCTGGTGCTAATGAACGAAATGGATTCATCGAAGCGCCAGAAATTGGCCCTAAGAAAAATACATCCAGTGCTATAATTCCACCTATAGCAATACCAGCTAGTCGATTTAGTTTCTTAATATGAACAACTGTTAAAATCACACCCATTAGGAAAATTGTTGCTATAATTTCAATTCCATAAAAAAATGTAACATCATATGTATAATTTGGAAAATTAGTTCCTAGATTTGCATAATCGCCTATTGAGTATTTTACAGCTATACTTCCTAAGAACGCACCAATGGTTTGAGCTGCAAAATAAATTATGATCTGCTTTCTTTTGATATATCCAGCTATAAAATATCCAATTGTGACTGCTGGATTAAAGTGGGCCATTGAATATTTGCCAAACAAGTATACTACAATTGCCAACCCAACAAAGTGAATAACTGCAATAAATACATCGCCTAACGTGTTTTCCATTTTTGCATCATAAACTATTGATCCAGTTGCTGCCAACACAAGACCAAATGTTCCAATTATTTCTGCAAGAAATATTTGTAAATTATTCAATAAGAATTAGAGTGGTTTCAACTATACAAATAATTCAATAATAATGATACTCAAATATGCGATTGCTGCACTGGC
>JAUYOQ010000274.1 GCA_030697975.1 Nitrosopumilaceae archaeon
TTGCTCGGAGAGTTTGTGTCAATCAAAAAATATATCACAAACGTATTTAAAAAAATATCCGACGGCTTGAGAGTAGCAACACATGAGATTGTTGCTGAGCTGGTTGAAGCAGCGAGGACAATCAGCTATGTAGAAACTGTAAGCAACAAAGCCGACACATTGCACAGATACATAAAACAAAACGAAGAGCGAGATTTGAAAAAAGCATTCGAGTTCAACACAAGAAAAGCCGTCGGAAGAATGGGTTTAGGAAAAACAATACTCGCCGTCGATATAACTCATGAACTCTACTACGGAAAAAAAGGAAAAATGAATGTTAGACAGAAAAGATTTGAGAAGGGAACAGGCGAAGCGTTTGCTTATGTCGTTTTATCCGTCGTGAAACCGAAACCATTGCCGTTAATGGCTCTGCCTTACAAACAAGGAGACGACTTAACAAGTCTTGTCAAGGAATTGTTGGGCTATGCAAAGTCTTTACCTATAACAATTCAATGTGTTTTGTTTGACAGAGGATTTTACATAGGCGATTTAATTTTATATTTATCATCGGAGAAAATTAGATATTTAATTTTTGTTCCACAGAATGAAGCGATGAAAAAATATATCGCTCAAACAAATAGCAACGCTTCATTCAACCACACGATAAATTATAACAAAAGAAAAAGCTGGTGGAAAGTTCAGACGAGGATTGATGTTATCAAAGACTCGACTAAAGATTATTTTTGGTGCTTCGCCACCAATCTCAGACAAAGTTTGTATCTGATTTCCAAATACAAACAGCGATGGCAAATTGAAACAGACTTCAGAGTTCACGACGAGGCGAGGATAAAAACAAAGAGCAACGAGCCGATTGTCAGATATTTTTATTTTTTGACTTCATTAATATTGTTGGCTAATTGGGAAGTCAACAGACTTCTGCATCCAGAAATTTGTTTCAAAAAATATTTGAAGTTTGTTCAGGAAGAATTTGAAAAAGAGAATGGTTAGTTCTTTGTTGATAATTATTTGTGAGATTAATTAGTTGGAACTTTGTTCGTTGTGGAATTTTAATTTGTGTTTGAAGATTTGTGAAGTTATTTGATTGAGGTTTTTGATTAATGAGAGATTATTGTGTTAATTATACAGCTCTGAAAGAGCCGTATGCGGAGATACTGGACTATAAGAAAACTATATAAGTATAAGTTATTAGAGATTGAAAATAAAAGAGAGTGAAAAAACAATGAAAAATAAGAAATTTTTCAAGTTTCTCAAAATCCTCAATCCGGAGGATTTTGAAAAATGTTAGAAATGTTAATCAACCCAAAAAAAGCCGAAAGGCACCCATGGGAAATGTTGTTTATCGGCGCGTTTTATGCGAGCATCTCTCTTTTATTAGTTAACTGGATTTTCAAACAAGATGCTGTCTTAGTAAAGCATTCTGGAATTTTGGTAATACTTTTGACAATGGCTTTGTCTATGCCATTTGTTTACTACATGTTGAGGTATGAAGAAACGAGAATTGTAAGAGGAAGAGGAAGTTTTCAACTTTTGAAAGATCATAGAAGAGCGATTTATGCTTTCCT
>JAUYOQ010000275.1 GCA_030697975.1 Nitrosopumilaceae archaeon
AGGAAACAGCAAGGTCAAAACAGAACCATGCAAATACTATGGGCGAACAGTTCTTTGCAGCATCATTTATGCAAATCTCAAATTTTGCAATCATTATCAAAAGATTGATTTCATGATCAGTGATGAGTGATTCAAATAAAGAATCAAACCTTGGCTCAAATCCTGCCTTTTCTAAAATCCGAGATGCCCTTGCATAAGAGTACTGCAGATATGAACATGTGTCTCCTTCTAGGCTCAGTGATTTTTTAAGATCAAATGTAATTATTTTGTCAAGATCCTGCTTTATCATCTCATAGCGAAGCGTTCCAACTGCAACATCTGTAGCTATTTTTGAAAGTGTGTTACTGTCAAGATCCTTGTTTCGTTTTTTTGCCTCTTCAAATATTCGCTTTTCAAGCGACTCAATCACATCGTCTGCATTGATGTAAAGTCCCTGTCTTCCAGACATTTGTGCCTGTTTTCCCTCTATTTCATGGCCTATTGTCTTTACAGTGTCAGCGCTAAGCGTTACAGCCTCATAGCTGAGATGAGAATAGGCGTCTTTTTCTGGCTTTAATTTTGCAATAAGGCTTGAAATTATTTTTTGCAACCGTGTTTGTCGCGAGTCTATTACTGTAATTACTTTTTGGCCGCTAAACTCTAGTTTTTGATTGTTATTTTTTTCAAGCGTTGTCTCCCATAGTACTGTTCCGTTTGATTGGGTGCTGTATTTTTTGTAGTAAAATGGATCATCGACTATGCCAAGTTTCCATGCTGCATATGGTATGTCTTTTGCAATGTATGTTGCAACGCCGTTGCTTCTTACAAGAACCTTGTCCTCTTCGCCTTGTGCCTCAATTACCCAACAGTCTTTGTTTTTTCCTTCCCTTTCAAATTTGACGAGATTCATTTTCTTTAGCATTTCAAAAATTTTATCCCAGAGCTTTGAATGAATTATTTGCGATTCAAAGTTAAGGCAGTCATAGTAGACGCCCATTTTCCAGCATGTGATTAGCTGCTCTGCAAGCACCTTTCTTGTAATCACACCTGCAAACTTGGCAAGCTCAGAGTTCTGATCCTCAAGATCTTGCAAAACTTTGTGTCTTGATTCGGCAAACTGTTTGTCTGCTTCGTACTTTGCTGTTGTTTTGACATACACTTCATCTCCACAGTAGTGATCAAATTTTTGTCCAGCCGGTGGAGCGTCTGAAAATCCACCATACTTGAATCCTACTATAATATCTGCAACCTGGAGACCGGAATCATCAATATAGTTTAGAACTTTAACATCATGATTTGTTTTTTTTAAAATTCTTACAACAGTATCACCAATTACCAAGTTTCTGATATGACCGATATGCAATGCCTTGTTTGGATTGACACTTGTGTGCTCTACTACTACTGACTTTTTTTTGCCAATGTCAATAAAACCAAAGTCTTTCTCAAGTGATGATTTTATTATAAGATTGTTTAGTTTTTCTTGGTTTGAGTAAAAGTTGAGATAGCCTGACTTGTGAGCTTCGGCTTTTGCTAGATAATCTCCAAGGTGTTTTTTGTAATCTTCTGCAAACAGCTGTGCTATGTCATATGGCTTTTTTCCAAGCTGTTTTGCAAGCAAAAATGCCACATTGCATGTAAAATCGCCAAAGCCTGGCTTTGCCAGATCTACTACAAACTCTACATCTTGAAAGCCATGCTGTGAGATGATTTTTTTTATGTTTGATTCTATTTCTGCGAGGATTAGTCGAAAGGCCAAATTCTAAATCTCCGCAAGTTTTGGGGCAATCTTTCCTAGCGCCTCAATTACGCCATCACCTTCCTTTGCAGAAACTACCATTGAGGCATTTGATTTTACAAAATCAGATGAATTGCCAAGAGCTACGCTTAATGATGCACACTTGAACAGTGGAATGTCGGTCTCGCTGTCTCCAATTGCAATGACATCATCTTTTGTAACAGACAGTCTTTTCATTACTTCTTCAAACCCACTCCCCTTGTCAACTCCTTTAGAATTGATATGATATGCATACATGCTATCTGTTAATATGACATTGTGTAATGCTAGAATTTTTCTTCCTTGTTCAATGTCAAATGTTCGCTGAAGTACGACTTCGGTCATTCTTGGAAAGACAGGCTTTTCTTGTACATTGTCAAGCCTTAATCTTAGAAATTCAAATGCCTTGATGCATTCGTCTTTTTTCCCAATCAAGGTGTGCTCATTTGAGCCAAAAGTGATGCATCCGCCATTTTCGCCAACTGCCATCCTTGTTACGCCGCCAAAAACTGAAAGCAGATATCCTTCAACAGAGGACCTGCCTGATACGAAAATAACATTGTGTCCTGTCTCCTTTAGATGCCGTAACGCAGCTAGCGCATCAAGATGGATTGTTCCCTTGCTATCTTCTGTGATGGTCCCATCAATATCTATTGCAAAGGTTTTTTTTCGCACAAAACCAAATATCGTATAGCTGATAATAACTGCTACGTAAAAAAAGAAAACAAACATCATTAAACAAGACAAAGCCAGGGTTTAGCTGAGTTGACAAAAGGAAAGATAAAGGAGATAATAAGCAAGGCAAAATTTGGTGAAGGTGTGGCAGATTATAACATAGTTTACAGGGACTTTGAGAAGCTAGTCGAGGTTGGCTTGGGCGAGTTTTTAAAAATATCAGGCAACTTTGAGGCAATCCCAATGTCGCGAATCCAAATTATCAAGAAAAAAAATAAAATTTTATTTCAAAAAACCGTGAGATGAGATAGATTTGGGCGTTCCAGAAAAAATCAAGGCCATCCAAGATGAGATGGCAAAGACTCAAATAAACAAGGCAACAGAGCACCACGTTGGCCTTCTTCGCGCCAAGCTTGCAAAGCTTAGACGAGAGCAAGAAGAAAGTAAATCAAAAAAAGGCGGAAGTGCTGAAGGCTTTGATATTAGGCGTGCAGGAGATGCTACAGTAGTACTCATCGGACTTCCAAGCGTTGGAAAATCAACACTGCTTAACAAAATAACAGATGCCAATTCTGCAGTTGCCGCATTCCAGTTTACAACAGTAACAGTTGTGCCAGGCATGATGGATTATCGTGGAGCTAAAATTCAGATACTTGACTTGCCAGGAATCATAAAGGGCGCATCAAGTGGAAGGGGGCTTGGCAAAAGAATCCTCTCTGTTGCAAGAAGCGCAGACCTTGTTTTACTTATCTTGGATGTTTTTCAGCCAGAACACCAAGACCTGCTAAAAAACGAGCTGACAAACATTGGAATCAGGCTTGACCAAAACCCGCCAAATATTATAATTGAAAAAACAAACAGTGGAGGCATTAGCGTTTCGCAGATTGTAAGACTGACTAAAATGTCTGAAGAGCTGCTAAAAGACATTCTTCGAGTTTATGGATTTACAAATGCGCGAGTTGTGATAAGAGAAGACATTGACTCTGAGCAACTAGTTGATTATATCTCAGGAAACAAGACCTACGCACACTCACTTGCTGTGATAAACAAGATTGATTTGGTTGATAAGAAATTTTTAAACTCGCTAAAATCAAAAATAAAATCCGATTTTGTATTGGTTTCAGCAGACTCTGAGCTAAACATTGGCGAGCTAAAAGAAAAGATCTATCAAAAACTAAGATTTATCCGGATTTACATGCGCCCAAAAGGTGGCCAAACTGACTACAAGGAACCGCTCATTACACGCAAAGATTCAAGGATTGCAGATGTTTGCAACAAGCTTCATCGAAACCTCAGAAAGGAATTTCGCTACGGTCTTGTATGGGGAAAAAGCGTAAAATTTGCAGGCCAGCGAGTGGGCATTAATCATGTTTTAGAAGACGAAGATGTTCTTACGATCATAAAAGCAAGGGGCACATAAGTTATGGAACAAGATTTTGAAAATAGGTGGTGCAAGTTTTGCATGACTAGAACAAAACAGGAAATCATATTTCTTCCAGAAATTCCGACATACAAGCGAAGAAGGCAGTACAAGTGTACTGTTTGCGGTCATACAAGCTGGCTGCAGGGAAGACGTCCCTCTGCTGAAAGCGTCTACTAGTTTTTGTTAATTAGCTAAACATTTGACTTGGCGGAGGTGGCGATTTTCCCTTGCCAGATGTTTTATCAACTGAAAATGTCTTGTTGCTTGGAATAACGTATAGTTTTACTGATGTATTTATTGCATAGTGTGGTGTTCCATCAGGATTTGTGTGATTTGTCGCAACACCTGCTCTGTCCAGATCCACCTTGACTTTTACTATTGTTCCATCTTCTAGCTCAAATGATACATGTTCTTGTCCTACTCTTTTGTAATCAAGCATCTTGAATTCAATTTTGTCTTTTGGTTGGCTCATTGTAGCTATTCTTAATTTTAGTATATTTGAAGATAGTCGCTAGTAAAGATAGCTCATCAGTTTGATTTGGTCTTCAGTTGTGATGATGTTCTTTGCTGTAAGCAGCTCTAGTAATTCCTTAAACATTGCCTTGTACTCTTCTGGAATTCCTGCTTGGCCTGCCTCACCTGGTGGACCTGGTGGACCTCTTGGACCTGGCGGACCTGGAAGTCCTTGTTCTCCTGATTCGCCCAGCTGACCTCGCGGACCTTTTTCTCCTTGTTGTCCTTGTGAGCCTTGCGGTCCTTGGACACCTTGTGGACCTTGAGGGCCTTTTTCTCCCGGCAGTCCTTGTGGACCACGCTCGCCTTGCTGACCCTGTGGACCTTTTGGACCTTTTTCTCCTCGCTCGCCTACTGGACCTGTTACGCCCTTGTCGCCTTGTGGTCCGATTTGGCCTTGTGGACCCTTATCTCCTTGTGGTCCTGGAATTCCTGTTAATCCTTTATCACCAGCTGGTCCTTGTGGCCCCTGGGTTCCTTTTTCACCAGGTGGACCTTTTTCACCTGTTGGTCCTTTCGAACCTAGATCTCCTGCAGCACCTAGAATTCCTTTATCTCCTGGCGGACCTGGAATGCCGGTATGACCTTTTTCTCCGCGTTCGCCTGGGGTGCCTGTTACTCCCTTGTCGCCTTTATCGCCTAGCGGGCCTTTTTCACCATGTTCACCTTTGTCTCCAGGATGTCCCTTGTCACCACGTTCTCCTTTCTCACCTGTAGGACCTTTGTCCCCCTTGTCTCCCTTGTCGCCATGTGCACCCTTGTCACCTGTTAGTCCTTTGTCACCTTTATCACCTGGCGGTCCTTGTGGACCCTTGTCACCTAGCGGGCCTATTGGGCCTCTTGTGCCCTGTGGTCCTGGAGGACCAGGCGTTCCTTGTGTCCCTCTTGGACCGGATGGACCACGGGTCCCATATTGTAATATATCAAAATCTTTTGGAATCGATTTTGTTTCTGCAGATTTTGCAGGCTTTTTTCCCTCTTTTTTCATCTCAGATACATCAACATCAAAAACTGTACATAAAGAGGAAAATTTGTCAGAAACGATTACCCAGACAACATCACGATCAAAAATTGCATCAGGTAGTGGGTTTAATTCACTGCCTAAAACTGCACTAAACTGCCTATCAGTGACCCTTAGGTGAAAGTCCTCTTTCCACAGGGAGGAAAAGTTTTTTTCGTTCAGGCTCTCCTCTGAAGGCCTTGAATCAGATATGGCAATTTCGACTTCAAAGACGCCAGATGCCTGGTTAAAGGGGGAGACGCCCTGGACCTCGATTTTAGGCTTTGGCAATATCGATGATGTAATTACGAAGTATTTTTGTATTTGGTGTGTGTTTGTTGTACCTCTAACTTTGTACTTTGAAACTAAAGAATAGTATTTATCTCAAAAATTTCCATAGCTGGGTTGATGAAAAAACCGTTTGCAAAAAAGCCTCAAAAAGACATAGTCACAGGAGAGACAAGCCTTACAAATGTAGATTATAACAAAAACAAGCTTTTCAAAAAAGGGGTAAACCTCATGGCAGACGAAAAGCTGGAGGATGCGGCACGTGTTTTTGAGCAGGTGTTAAGAATTGACCCAAGCCATGTTGATTCGCTTTTAAAGTTAGGATATTCCAAGTTCCATCTTGATGATTATGAAGGAGCCATGAAAGCTTATGACAGAGTTTTAGACATCGATGTCACAAATGCAGAGGCCTGGAATCTCAAAGGACTAGTCCATTATGAAAAGAAAAACTATTCCAAGGCACTTGACTGCGTTGAAAAGGCAATTGAATCAGACCCTACATACGGGATGGCGTGGTACAACAAGGGATGTTTTCTTTCTTTGCTAAACCAGGTCCCTGAATCACTTGAGGCACTAAAGCGTGCAATTGAGATTGATGTAAAAAATGCAAGAAAGGCAGTCAAAGACAAAGACTTTACAAATGTCAGACTAGAAGAAGGATTCAAGAGAATTGTTGAAGTTGTTGTGTTAGAATCAATAAGACAGAACTATCATACAATTGGCGCTATTGTTTGGACTACATTTATTGATAAAAAAGAAGTCGAAGAATCTTTGCAAAAACTAATAGAAAAAGGGTTGATTGTAAAAAATGAGAAAAAGGAGGTGTTTCATAAAATTGCTGTCTATGACTTGGCGCAAGAAATGGCAGAAAAAATTGGAACAGAAAGAAAAGGACTGCTTGGTGTCAAAAAGAGATTACCTAGTCCGATTAAAAATCTAAAGGATCTCAGTCTTGCAATTCAAGACGTCAGATCATCAATTGATGAAGAAGACATTGAGAAAACAATAAGCAATTTTGATCTTTTTATTGATTCTGCAAAGTTTGGCCCGCAAATGATCGAGCAATTTTTTGAAGAGCACCGCGAAATTAGACTCTGGAAAATAAGACTAAAAGACAAGGGCATTGATTATTTGCACGAAAACAAACAGAGAATGATTAATCTTTTTGATAATGTAGAGGCCACAGTAACAAAAATGCTTCGAAACGAAGTGGCGTGAAATTAAGATTTTTACAAATCTAGATTTGTAAAAGACCTGTTACATTTTTGTTATCTTTTCAAGATGTTGTTTGAATTTGTAGCTTTTTGTAGGAAATCTTTATCAACGATAAAAAAATTAATATTGTATGCAAGTCCAAAAAGCCGCTCTTAGATTGTTAAAGCTTAGCCCTTCAGTAAGAGTAGTAACAGTATGCGACAGGAATGGCAAAGTAGTTTACTCTGCACACTCTAGACGAGTACGAAATCTTTTATCAAAAAAGGAGAGCATGAGTTCCCTTAGATTAGCGACGCAGGCATGGAAGGTAAGAAAATCATTTGCAAGAAAACTTGGGCAGTGCAAATATGTAGTAGCAGAATATGGAAGAGTGAAAAGAATCACAATGCCAGCAGGCAAAAATCATCTATTTTATATTACTGCATCAACAGCATACGATCATAACAAGGTAATTCGCACAGCTAGAAGTTTTCGTTAAGTGTTCTAGATTTATCCTATTTTTAGTTCCAGTCTATTTTACAACTTGAATTTTAATTGATCGACCTTTACGTTTGTTTGCTTTTTTAATGATAATTAATTGATTTTTAAGAAAATTGTTAATCAAGGTTATTTTTCTGATTTTCATATGTTAGCAACACCTTGAAGAGAAACACTCAAGAGGAGTTCTAGAAATAAAAAGTTGTTTTCTAGAGTACTTGTTGCCATAGATGGATCTGAACCTGCCAAAAAAGCCTATGCAAAATCTATTTTTCTATCAGCTAAATGTAATTCTAAACTAGATGTAGTGTATGTGGTACAATGTGAATTAGGTGGAGATAGCGCTACAACATTTGAGATTATAGATGAACTAAAAAGAAAAGCAATGAAAATACTTGAAGAATGTAAAAATGAAGCCATCAAGAACAGGTTGCAAATCAAAACTATAATCAAGATTGGAGATCCGGCCAAAATTATTACAGAGATTGCAAATAGTAAAAACTATGATTTGATAATTATGGGAAATAGAGGTATGGGTGCTTTTAAAGAATTACTACTTGGCAGTGTTTCTCTAAAAGTCATGCATCATGCTAGATGCCCAGTAATGATTGTAAGATAGTGCTTGAGAATCTTTAGCTGGAACTTGAACCCACTTGGATTCATAACACGAAAGTTTGGACCCACTTGACAGTCCATATCAAATGTAATTCAGGTACGGATAAAAGAGGAAAAAGTTTAAGGATATAATTATGAATTTTGAAGAAGACAAAAGAATCCAGAAAAAGATTGATTGGATTTCGAGACAGATTAGAGAAACAAAGATTCAACTCCATAAGCAAAACCAAGAATTACAAGAAGCAATCAAAGAACAAGAAGAATTAAGAAAAGAAAAAAAGTAAATTCTCATCCTACTAACACAGTAAACGGTTCGTATCAAATGTCATTTAATTTCTAAATTTTCATTTTTAAGAATATGATTTATGATGCTTCTTTAAGGTTTGAGCATAATGTTTTGTGTCTAATTAGATCCTCATTTAGTTTCGTCAAATAGTTACAATATGTGTTCTACTGCTTTTTGAATGTCGCCGGCATTAATTACACCGCCTTCCATCATTGCCTCAAGGAGTCTAAGAACTTTTAATTCACCTGTAGCCCCTGAAATTGTTTGTGGGATGACCACACAAATATCAGAAACTACAACCGTAACTTCCTTATCCTTTCCGCCTTTCCAGTCTTTTGGTATGGCAATGTAGAAATTTTTAAAGTCTTGATTGCTTAGGTCTTGATATAATATCTCTACCATAAGAAAACTAATCTCCCATGAAATTAAAAGATATTCGTTATGGATGACTATATCAAAAGCCTTTTGACTCAGACACTTGAGGTACATGCAATTTTAAATAAACTAAAAGGCGATCTAGGCGATCTTGATGTTATAAAAAAACAAGTCGGGAGGATAGAGGGAGTATTCAAGGTTGTTTGCAAAAAAATCGAGGCGTTAGATTATTCTTCTGATGATTATGTTGAACTAATAAAGGCCATCAAGTTCTATCTTGAAAATTATGACTTTTACAATGTAATTGAGGCATACAAGATGTATGACGAAGATTCAGATAGAATAAGAAACATGAGAACTTTGGTTATCAGAGCGCTAGAAGAAAAAGATTTGATTGCAAAAATTAAGCAAGTGATGAAACGTCAAGATTAAAGTTATGAATTTATTTAATAATGATCTAGAAATATGAAAATTTTTGATTCACATTTCATTAAATCGATTAATTAATCTAGGCGGCCCAAAGGGATTCACTTCAAAAATGAAGCTGGCCTTTTTGCCATAATGTAATCGACCAGATGTGATATGCATTAGATTTGATACATTAATTCTAGGTAACCACAACTTTACTCATAATTATCTAGTACCATTAAACAGTAGTCACAGACAGGATAGCCATTGTCCTCATATTCGCTTCCACATCTTTTGCAAATTTTCTTTATGTTAGTCATTTTATGTCCAATCCTTCCTCAAGTTCTATTCTCTTATTTCGCATTTTAGAGATTCTTTCCTTTTGATCTCTTTGTTTTGGTTTCAATTTGTTTTACCTTTTGGTAACACTTAGAACACAATTGAAGCCTATCATACGATTTTGTTTTACCCTCTGCCAGGCAAACACTACAGAACAAACCTAATCTTCAAGATGCGAGTAATCAAATATAACATCAGATTCTTCTCTTTTTTTTCTGCTTGATTTTTTCTTTTTTCTCGTTATAGTCTTTGTAACAAGTGTTTTAATCATTTTTGGTTCCATGATGGAAAACCACCATCTAATGTTATTGCATTAAACCCAGCTTTTTTTAGCTCGTCTGCAGCAATGTTACCTCGATAACCACTACCGCAATATGTGCAAATATTCTTGCCTTTTAGATCCTCTATTCCACCTTTTTTCGCTTTACGTATTACCAAACCAAGTGGCATATGTGTAGAACCCTCTATCTTTCCACTTGCTAGTTCATCTGGCTCTCTCACATCAATAATTACGAATTCGTCTTTCCTTGCCCTTAAATCATTGGCTGAAATTATCTCTGCCATAATTATTAAATCGCTGTTAACATAGATAAATTTAATCGGTTTTTAGCAAGATCTAGACCAATTATGGTTTAATTTGAATAAAAAAGAAAAAAGTAAATCTTATCAAAACATAATTTATCAGTGGGAAGATTCTTTGCTTGTGAGAAATGTGGAGAGGTTTTTGAAAGGAGAAAAAAATCAGACCATAAATGCCCTATGGATATTAAGTAAATACAAAAATTCTTAGTTCTTAATTCTAAAGTGATTTAGCGAAATTGAAATCTCTATTTAGGCTTCATAAAATTAGTTGGAATCTCCAAACCCATTCTCAGGGGATACAATATAAAAGATGATCATAGTTGCTGCTCAGCCGATTAGATTATCGGTTATTCTCTGATTTTGATAATCTTTATCTAATTTGACTGTACGATAATGCCATGGATGAAAAAGAACCAAAGGAAAGTACCTGGAATAGGATGGTACATGCAAGCTTCAGAAAAGTCGTCGCCTTTGATTGTTTATTCTTAGGAATTGGCATCCTAATTGGAATCGGAATCGGCGTATTCCTAATAAAGGGTCCTTAACATCTTTTTTAAGTAATTTTAAAGACGTTATCAAATGGACAATATTGTTCTTCCAAACCCTAAAGCAAAAAAACAATAATTTCTATTATTGTTTTACGCATGAATTATTTCTTGTAAATTTTTACCTATGATCAGTTTCCACAACAAAGATTATCATCTTGCTTTGCTGTAAATCCAAAATAACTCTGTAATTTCCTACCCGTAGTCTATAAAATTGTGAATTGGCTAATCTTATCACAACTCTAAACGGATCTTCGATACAATCTAACACTGAATCATAAATCTTTTGTGCGTTTTTCTTATCTATTTTTTCTAATTGTTTTACGGATTTCTCAGACCAAATAACTTCCCATACCATCTATTTTAGCCCTAATTTCTTTTTCACTTGTTCTGATGTATACACACGCCCTGCTTTGATGTCTGCAAGGCCTTCTTCAATATTTTTTATTACTGCCTGACTTAATACTTCGTCTTCTTGAGTAATTTTTAAAAGTCTAGCAATTACCGTTTCGTATGTTTCTCTAGGATGATTCATTTGTTTTCTGAGATCATTTTTGAGCTTTTTAGAAAGCTTAATCGTACTTTGTTCCATGGTATACTATGGTATACTATAGTATACTAGGGTATAAAAAATGATCGTTATTTGAATTAAAATTTATTCTGCTGAGAGATCCCAATAGTCTGCGTTTTCCTGCTTTACTATTGGGCGGTTTAGGTTTTTCCATTCCTTAAAGGAGCGGACATACAGCTTTACGTTTGGATGATCAACTGACTTTAGTGCGTAATATGCTAATCCTGACAGTGTTCCAACACTTCCACAATATGTAATCACCTC
>JAUYOQ010000281.1 GCA_030697975.1 Nitrosopumilaceae archaeon
GTGCTTGATATGATTCAAAAATGTAAACTTGATAATTGTAGTATGACTAAAGTCATTACAGATAACGAAAACGGTGAGCTTGTTTGTGGTAACTGTGGTTCAGTTTTAGAAGAAAAATTAGATAATTACAATGAAGTGCAAGCACACAGTCTGGAAGAATTTATGAGCCAAACTAGGACAGGTCCAAAGTCGTCACTTACCATGTATGACAAGGGAATGTATTCAGTAATAGGTAATGACAGAGATTCTACTGGAAAATCTCTTAGTGCATCTAACAAAGCAAGATTTCGTCGATTACGGTTGTGGGACAATCGAAGTAAAACGAAACATTCGTCACAACGAACATTAAGTAAATCTCTGATATATCTAAATTGTTTAAAAGAAAAACTGGGAATTCCTCAGATAACCGTTGAAGTGGCCGCTTCTTTATACAGAAAAGCAATGAGTCATGGATTGACACGCGGTAGAAATTCAAACTCGTTGATGGCAGCTACCTTGTATGTATCATGCAGGCAAACTATGACTCCAAGAAGCTTGCAAGACATTGCTAAAGTAGGAAATACCACAAAAAAGGCCCTACAAAAGACTGTTCGAGTTTTAATTCATGAATTGGGATTAGATGTACCACAATACAGCATGTCCTCATTTATCACAAAAATTTCCAACAATCTTGGAATAAATGAAAAAATCAAAAGGCATGCATTAAATATACTAGATCAGGCACAGGTAAAACAAATCACCGGAGGAAAACATCCAATAGGGCAAGCTGCCGCTTCCCTATATTTGGCAGTAATGCTAAACGGTGTACATGTAAGTCAGACACAGATATCTAAAATTTCTGGTGTTACAGGAGTGACTCTGAGAACCAGAATGAAGACTATACAAAAAGCGTTGGGCTTGAAATTATTGAAAGATTAAAAAAATTCTAGGCTTGATTATCATAACATATTTTCCCCAAAGGTAAAAGTACTAAAATGCTCCCTTGAATTTCAATAATAATTCGTAATCTAGTATATGGTTACGAAATAGGAAACTGAAAAGCCGCAGCC
>JAUYOQ010000284.1 GCA_030697975.1 Nitrosopumilaceae archaeon
ACACGTGCAACATCTTGGCCAAGAAGATCAGGATATTTCAATCTCTATCTATCTCTTCAATAATTATTAAAATTTATCATTACTGATCCGATCAGCAAAAACATTTCAAATTTGAAGGCAAAATTTTTTTTGATATTGTACATTAATTGAAACAAAATCTTTCAATTGGTAAATTACCACCAGACATTTTCAATATATTTTTATAATTATCAGCTAAATGAAAACCATGACAAAGATTAGTACATCACAAGATATTGAAAGAGAAGCAAAAAGAGTCATTCAGGCTCTATATGGCGATGTATCCGACTTCAAAATCAGTGAGACGTTTTCTTTGCCTGAGAAAGGTCCACGAACAGGTTGGGATGTTCAGGTTAGATTCCTGCAAAACAATCTCAAATACACAGTAGATCTAGAATTTCAGGAAAAAACAGGACAAGTAACTAATGCGCGACTTCTTGATACAATGAGCCCACTTTAGATTTCCTTATCACTGAAAAATTTTGTTTTATGTAGACAGAATTTTCTTTGCCTCGTTTATCTTGTCTAGTAATTCCCTTAGAAACACATCTGCAAATTGATCAAATGTAGTCTCTATTCCATTTTGTTTTTTCCGTTTTTTATATTCTTGAATCAACCACTTGAACTCAGAATCCTTTATCCTAATGACCTGATCCTGTGACGCCAGCTTTGACTGAAACAGATTCATAATAAAATAGCTAACGAACTGGGTAAAGCTGTCAATGCCATATTTTTCTGCATATAGATCGAAAAGATTTTTGTAATTTTCCTCAAGCCAATCCTTCACATCGGCTCTGATGGTTAATGAGTTATAGCGTCCTGAAAAATCTACTTTTATGTTGTATATTTCTGGTGCATAATATCCACGTTTGACCTCATTCATTGTAATTATTAATGTACTTGGCAAAAACATACCTGGGTAATACTGATCAGTTATACGCTGAAGTTCCATTATAATTGAAGGTTTTAGACCTATCGTTGAATAACCTTGGCTTGGCATAATCTCTTAGTTTACAACCCGCTTTAAAATTTTTGCAAATTATTTTTTCTTTTTATTCTTTCTCTTTAAATCTTTGATAATTAAGAGGCACAACCACAAACACGCCATTCCAATCGTACCCCATCCAGCTCCAACATAAAACGCATTTGCGCCGCCTTCCAACTGCGTTAGTCCTAATCCTAACAAGATCACAATAACAGCTGCTGCTTCTTGCTTTGCCATTGCAGAGAAAGTATTACACAAACTAATAAAAATTTAAAATTTACAAAACAAGAGATCTTTTAGAAATCTATGAAAACAATCTCTACATATGCCAGTCTACACTTTTCCCATTTTAGACTGTTCCCATGATTTTTTAGATTGATTCACAAAAATGAGATTAACACTAATCGTATACGAATTGAAGAGCTAATCTCTTGATTTTGTGAAATTGGGCATTTATGTAAAAAATGAATTAAAAATCACAATCAGTTAAAACAACCAATTAACTACGTATTTTACACATTACCCTTTATTCTTGAAGACGTACTTTACTGTAATTATTTAATCCTTAAATAACCACACTCGTTTTCAAATTAGGGCATGGCAGAAATTACTGGTTTTGGCGTTGCAATAATTGCATTTTTGATAGCATCTTTGGTAATAGGTACATTGACTTACAAACTGGTTCAAAAAAGTGGCCGAAGGTTGATGGTTGCTGGAAAAACTCTGCCTTTGTTTTTTGTAGGTACAATGCTTGCGGCACAATCAATCGATGGTAACTCATCACTGGGCAACGCTGCGCTTGTCTATCAATTTGGCTTTTGGGCAGGTGCTGTGATTCC
>JAUYOQ010000286.1 GCA_030697975.1 Nitrosopumilaceae archaeon
TTGCAGCAATGCTTGCACATGTATCTTATGATATTTTACTTGGTGGAACAACTACTTTTCCGCTTTTAACACCATTTGTAGTAGAATCGCTTACATTTCAAGGTCATGACTGGATTGTCATACAGCTCATAGCTGTAGCAATAGTAGGAATTTGTACCATAATAGCAAAAATAAAAGCTAGTAAAAAATTGGTTGTTTAATCTAAACAACATTAGATTATTCTGACCATATCAAAACTTAAGAATGTCTTTTTGTTCGTTGACTTAATGTTTACTACAGTTATAGGTGGAACTGCCTCTCAAGGGCTTGCAAAAAAAATTGCAAAAAGACTCAAAGCTAGATATCTTAGCTCAGAACTAAAGATATTTCCTGATGGAGAGTGTAAGATTACAATTTATGGCAAACCAAAAGGCAGAGTAATTGTTGTACAGTCTACATATCCTCCTGTTGATTCAAATCTAATTCAGGCACTGGCACTCATTTCAAAAACAAGAGAATATTCATCCAAGATAATAGCTGTGATTCCGTATTTTGGATACGCAAGACAAGACAGAGGATTTTTACCAGGAGAGATTGTAACAATGAAAGTAGTAGCCAAGTTATTCAAGGCGGTAGGAACATCAAAAATTGTTATTATTGATGTTCATAGTAAAATTGCGCTAAAACACTTTAAAGTTCCTGTTGAGAACATTTCTGCAGTATCAGAACTTGCAAAATATTTCAGGAAACTACAACTAAAGAATCCACTAGTTGTTTCACCTGATTTTGGTGGAATTTCTAGAGCAAGAGAATTTGCAAGGCTTCTCAATACAGATTATACTGCTTTAGTAAAGAGACGAGACAGAAAAACAGGTAATGTCGAAATAAAGTCTTCAAATCTACGAAATGCTAGTGGAAGAGACGTGATAATAGTAGACGATATGATCAGTACTGGTGGTAGCATAATCAAAGCAGCAGAATTTTTAAAAAAGCAGAATTGTGGACGGGTTTTTGTTGCATGTACTCATGCATTGCTAATCAATAATGCGGAGAAAAAGATCAGGCGAGCAGGTGTATCAAGAATCATTAGCACTAACACTATTCC
>JAUYOQ010000291.1 GCA_030697975.1 Nitrosopumilaceae archaeon
AAAAGATGTAGAAGAAGGCAAGTTTCCAACAAAGGAACATTTGTTTTCAATGGAAAAGACAGAGCTTGAAAAACTGAGAAAAGAAATTGGCAGCTAGGAAAAAACATCCATCACTGGATATAGTCAGCTCACATGGAACCGAACTTTCAGGAAAAAAAATAGTTTTGTGTGTTGCAGGAAGTGTTGCTGCATACAAGGCAATTGAGCTTGCTCGTCTTTTGATGAGGCATGGTGCTGATGTTACCTGTGTTGTAAGTGATGCAGCATCAAAGCTTGTAAAACCAGATTATTTCAAGTGGGCAACAGGAAATAAGGTAATAACAAAGCTGACAGGAAAGCTTGAACACATTCAGGTTGCTGACTATGGCAAGTCTGATCTGATCATTGTTTATCCTGCAACTGCAAACACACTTGGCAAATTAGCTGCAGGAATTGACGATACGCCGATTTCAACTATATTGACTGTAGGATTTGGATCAAAGATTCCAATATTGATTGCACTTGCAATGCACCAGTCAATGTATGAGAATGTTGCCGTGAAAAAAAATATCAGGTTTCTAAAAGATAAGGTTGATTTTATTTCACCTAACATGATTGAGGGAAAGGCAAAAGCTGCAGAGCCTGAAGATGTTTTGCAGTATGTACTAAGAAAGTTTGGGTTTTCTTCCATTCTGCATAACAAGAAAGTGTTGATGACTGCAGGACCTACAATAGAATACATTGATCCTGTACGTGTAATTACAAACCAGAGTAGTGGGAAAACTGGTGTTTTGCTTGCAGCTGAGCTTGTCTCTGCTGGTGCAAAGGTAACCTTGGTGTATGGCCCTGGAAGAGAAGAACCTCCAAAAGGTGCAAAAGTTATTCGTGTGAATACGGCAAAAGAAATGTTTAATGCTGTAAAAAATGAATTAAAGAAAAAATTTGATGTTGTGATTTTAGCTGCTGCAGTATCTGACTATGTTCCAGAAAAAGCAGAAAAATCAAAGATCAAAAGTACGAAAAAGCAGATCATAGTCAAATTAAAACATGCACCAAAGATAATAGATCAAATCAAAAAGTGGCAGAAAAATGTATTTTTAGTTGGTTTTAAGGCAGAAGCTAATGTTTCAAAACAAAATCTTTTGCAACAAGCACGAAAAAAACTTCGCGAGTCAAATACAGATTTGATAGTTGCAAATGATATTGGTTCAGAATACAGAAAAAATCCTGAGAACAATAATGTGCTATTAGTTGACTCAGAGAAGATGATTCAAACAGGATGGAAGAAAAAAAGTCAGATTGTTAAAATCATAAGAATTGAAATTGAGAAGAGATTGAAAAGGATCTGATGAGTTTATTGACAATCAGTAAAAAGGCAAAGCCCCCCTTCCATGTGTAATTTTTCCGTGTTTTCTGCGTAAATTTGATCAATGACTACGTTAGTACATGAGTTATGATTTGTTGGAGAGAAGTTAAATCACTTGTGCTTTTTCATAATTGCAATAGGAATTCCTATTAATGTAAAACCAACTATTGATAACGCTACAACAAGTCCATTTTTTCCATAAAAAACA
>JAUYOQ010000294.1 GCA_030697975.1 Nitrosopumilaceae archaeon
CGTTCTGCCGTTGCCCCGATATGACTTTCATCAATGATCAGAACAATCTTTCGTTGCTCTCTTGTTTTTGCTATTACATCACGGAAATTTATTTTTTCCCCGTCCTTCATCAAGACATTTTTCCAATCGCCAGTTTCTCGATTTTTGCTTCGTAATTTTTCCCAGTTAACTACTACCACTTCATTTTTGACAATTCGTTCGCGCCCGCCTGTAAATTCTTCCTCGACAAGTGAAACGCGCGGTGCGCCGCCAAAAACTTCTTCTAAGCTACGCTTGCTCTGCAAATGTAGATCGCCCTTACCAATACTTACCCACACGAAACACAAGTCCTCATCGATCAATTCTTTGATGATTTCCTCAATAAACTTGGCGGTCATTATCGTCTTTCCGCTTCCAGTGGGAGCTTGAAAGACGCAAACCTTTTTTTGCCCTTCTTTTTCAAGCAGGGTTTTAACTATGGTGACAAGTGTGTCAACCGCCTTTTCTTGATATGGTTTTAGTTCAATATTCATAAATTTGTTCGTAAATATCCAAAATCTTTTGTGGGATTGGCTCCAAGCTCACATTATTCCACTCCTCAAAATCCTCCTTGTCTAAACCGAGGGGATCAAGGGTAAAACAATAAAGTATTTTGTCGCCGTTCATCTTGTCCAGGTCCTTTTTTAGTTCTGCTAATCCCTCGCGCTCCAAAGCGTAATATACCGCCATTATGTGCCCATTCTGTTCAAAAATACGATAGTCGCTTTTATTTTTCTTTTCTTCAAAAATACTTTCGCGCAAGCAAAGCATTTCCGTGCATTCGCGCGTAATACGAATTTTCATATCATCTCGGCTGATCGTTGTTTTGATGAAAGCAGTTTTGAAATATTTTAGATTGCCGCCAAGCCCACCTATCTTTACATCGTTTGGAGTCGTATAACCCTTTATGACACTCCTAACTCGGGGATAGCATACTTCTTCGCAAATTCCACCTTCGTTATTAGTGCATAAAATAAAATTGCGATTACCTTTTTTATTCTGATTCAATTCCAATACAGCTTGCCCCGTTGTTCCCGAACCAGCAAAAAAATCTAATATCGTTGAGTCGGGAGTAGAAATTATCTCAAGGATATCTCTCACTAAAAATTTGGACTTCGGAAAGTCAAAAATTTTCTCTCCCTTGAAATGATTGCCAAGAATGTTTTTTAATTCCGCAGTGCCAACAGCAGAGCTGTAATACGACTCATTCCAAAAAGTTTTTGGTTTTTGTCCCTTGTTATCGTCTAATCTTTCTTTTACATAAAGAGTGAAGTTTTTGCCGTCCTTTTTTACCTCAATATATTTTTCTTCATCATCCATGAGTGTTTTGGCATTCCATCGCCAAACCCTCTTAATGCGTTTCGGATCGATAGGCAAAAGTTCAACATAGCCAGATTTTTTACCTATCTGAATATCTAATGTTTTTGGATGAATATAAATCGGATACCACAAGTTCGGCCTATCTTGTGGGCGAGAATTTGCTCCACTTCTCCTAAATTCACGAAGCTTATATCTGCCAAATTTGTCTTCAAATTTATATTCTGATAGTTTCTTATCCGATATTTCCAAATGGCCAACTTTTGCCAAATCTTTATTCTTTGCATACACAAGCATATATTCATGTGCAGTTGCGAAGTATTTATCATCTTGTCTCCCACCGGGATTATGAACCACTGTAATAGTGCCAAGCCGATTATCTTCTCCAAATATATCGTCAAATAAGTGCCTTACATTTTGACATTCGTAGTCATCAATGGCGCACACAATAATCCCGTTATCAGATAGTAAATTTTTTGACAGTCGAATTCTTTTATCCATAAAAGATAAAAACTTGCTGTGCTTGAAAGCATCGTCCTTTTCAACATAACGGTTATTGTATTTCCATGATTTATTTCCCGTGTTATATGGTGGATCAATGTAGATAACATCAACCTTGCCCTGATGGGTGTAATTCAAAACGGAGAGGGCGTGGTAATTATCGCCTTCAATTAAAATATTAGTTGGCTTCACCGGCTCAGTTTTTATTTCCTTACCCTTGATTTCTTTCAAAACCGGCAAGGCGTTTTCTGATTCTTTTTCAAACTTCTCTCTGGTTTTTTCTTCGTCCCAAATCAGCCCGTATTTTTTGCGGGATTCAATTTTCTCAATAACCTTGAGCAAATCTTCTTTTTCAAGTTTTGAATAATCTTTTGCCATAGTTATTTTTTCTTTTTCCTTTTAACATTGCTTGTTTGGTGCAGAAAGTCGTCAAGGTCGGACTGCTTGATACGCCAAACGCCGATCTTAGATGCCACAAGACGGCCCGACTCAATATAGCGGACAACGGTGCGATAGCTGACCCGAAGTATATCCGCCACCTCCTCGACTGTTAGAAGTTTTTCTTTGTCTGGTTTTTGTTCCATAAATCTCAAACTATCAACTTGATATCATATTAACGCTTAAAAATTGCATTGTCAAAAATGATACATTTTGACCTGTGGGCAAAAAGGTCGACATTAAAAAAACCCAAAGAAAAGATAAAAGAAAAATAAAGCCCGTCATTGACCCTCGGACCAAAGTAAGGTATGATGTTGCTACACCTTGAGACCCGAAAGTTATCCACTATTGGATTAGTTGACTGGTCTCGATGATTAGCATAGGGGTGTATGTTGAAGGCAAACTTAGAAAGTCGATCCTTCACAGCAAACTGACAACTGCATAAACAAATCCGTTCCCGAAAGGGATCATTCCGCGAAAGCGGAAATGAGTTAGAGCACGGAATTGGCTTCGCTACCGAGATTGTTTTAATGTGAGCAATCGCTCTTCCATTAAACTGATTTTGGTGGTATTATAATCATGCCATGCCCTTTTGCAAAAGGGCGGCATGGAAATCCTGCCGCAAGGTAAGGTACAAGGCCACCCGTGAGCTCTAACTCTGGGTGGTTTTGTTTTATGTACCAAAATAAGTAAATAATTATCATGCAATTTAAAGAAGCAATCGATCAATTCTCTGACTGGCGCAGATTCAAAGTGAAGAAGCAGACGGTCAAAGGCTACGACCAGACATTGAGACAATTCTGCCTCTTTCTTCGCAACCCCCAGATAGAGGACATATCTATCCATCATGTCATGGAGTATTTGAACGGCATGAAAGAACTGGGATGGGACCAAAATAGCTTTGTCGGAAAGTGCATGGCTTTGCGCAAGTTTTTTGAATTTTATCGATTGCAGAATTACGCCGTGATCGACGAGAACCTAATCCCGATACCCAGCAAAGAACACAAACTCCCAAGGGTTGCAAAAGAGTCGGATTATAGACAACTGGTTGCCGCCATACCCGCAAAGACCACTGATCCTCGCCATATCCGAAACTTAGCCATCGTGAACTTGTTATGGGATACTGGTGCGAGAAACGGAGAGGTGCTCGCATTAGATGTAGCCGATCTGGACATGGAAAGACGCCGAGCGGTTATCAATACCGAGAAATCAAAAGGAAGGCGACCGTTTCGGGAGTTATTCTGGACACAATCAACCAACGACAATATATATGCTTGGTTGAAAAAAAGAGAACACCTAAAAAAGACAATGGAGTTCAAAGAACCAGACGCTCTCTTTCTCTCGATATGCGCAGGCCAGCACGATACTACCGGCAGACGATTCACTATTCGAGGAGTCGGCGAAATGTTAAGGCGTTACTCAAACAGGGCGAAGTTGCCTTACTTGAATGCTCATAGTTTTCGACACCACATGGGTCACCACATTATACAGAGCGGCGGATCAAGTGCCGATGTGATGAATATTCTCGGCCACTCGTCGGTCCAGAGCTCGACAATTTACACGATGATGACCGATCACGAATTGGAAAAGAGATATCGAGGATTCATGAAAGATACTCCGACAAAAGAAAGAGTAGAGATGGTAGAGAGAGCAGAGAGGATTGCGAGAGTCGAAAACTCCGTAGAGAAATTTGCGAGACCCGTCGTCCCGTTGCGAGATTAACCCGATGTGGGCATCCATCAGCTTGATAAGATACCCCGATAAGTTATAATGAAAGTACGAAAAGACAGCTGTGGGCAACTCAACTTGATGACTTTGACATGTTAGCATAGGGTTGTCCTTGCAAGACCAAGACAGACCTTTGACAACCCGACTTTTACTCCCAGACGATCCCATAGCGAAGATGCCATGGGGCCGTCAGGGAGTAAAAGAAAAACTCGTAAGACAAAAGGTTTTGGGACTACCCAAAGACCCGCATGACAATTAGCCCAGTGGATGAAATATAAAAGGTGTCATGGGGCATAGGAATATGGAATACTTAACTGGACAACAAGAAAAAGAGGCAATTCAGTTGATGAATAAAACAGCAGAAATCGCCAAGAAGGCCCTATGTCTTCGTGCGAAGTGCGGGACTATAATTGTGAAAGACAATGAAATAATCGGCGAAGGATATAACGCACCGCCGCTGGATAAAGAAGAGAATCGGATGTGCGATAAAGAATTCGGCCCAGGCAAAGAGAAATATGATCGAACGTGCTGCGTGCATGCTGAATGGCGAGCGATAATGGCTGCGTTGAGGAGAAACCCAAAAAAGTTGAAAGGATCGAAGCTGTATTTCACAAGGGTGGATGAAAACG
>JAUYOQ010000299.1 GCA_030697975.1 Nitrosopumilaceae archaeon
AGTTGCTTCAAAAGCAGACGTGATTTTATTATCTCTACCAACTCCTGTGGATGACAACAAAAACCCCACCTACGATGCTTTAGAATCTGTTGGAAAAAAACTAGGCAATCTTATTTCTCAGGGAACGCTGATTATAGTTGAGAGTACAGTTGAACCGGGGTTCATTGAAAACACTCTGGTCAAAATAATAGAAAACAACAAACTAGTTGCAGGAAAAGATTTTGGACTTGGCGTATGTCCTGAGACCGCAAATCCTGGTGAAATATTAAAAGACTTGCAAAATTTGCCAAGGCTTGTTGGTGGATTGAATGATAGAACAGCCAACATAATACTTGAGATCTACAAATATGTCTTTCCAGTGAAATTGGTAAAAATGCCTGACTGTAAAACTACAAATGCAGTAAAGCTAACAACAAATGTTTTTCGTTACATTAACATAGCTTTTGTAAATGAGCTTGCAATTCTTTGCGAAAAACTTGGAATCGATATAATGAAAGTACTTGAGGCTGCAGATCTAAAATATAATTTCCAAATCCATTATCCTGGTCCAGGAGTGGGTGGACCGTGCTTGCCTGTCAACTCCACTCAAATATTGCATTCTGCAAAGTTAGCTGGAAATAATCTGTTAAAGATGGTATCGCTAAGTCAAGAAATCAATGAAGGCATGGCCTCGCATGTTGTTTTTCTTACTTCTGACGGTTTAAAACAAGTGGGGAAAACTATTGATAAAAGTAAGATTGTCATTCTTGGCGTCTCGTACAAACCAGACGTCAAAGATACTCAAATAACACCTGCGGAGGCTGTGATTAGAAAACTACAACATGAAGGTGCCCAAGTAAAAATTTACGATCCTTATTTCAAATCAGTCCATATCTTTGATGTCAAAACTGACAACAATCTGATTGACGCAATATCTGGTGCTGACGCTGTTATATTGATAACCGCACACAAAGAATTTCAAAACTTGGAACCATCACTATTTGTAGCAAAAATGCAAACGCCTGTAATAGTTGATACCCGTGGTGTAATTGATATGCATTTAGCAAAAAAGGCTGGAGTAATATACAGGGGAATAGGTCGTGG
>JAUYOQ010000305.1 GCA_030697975.1 Nitrosopumilaceae archaeon
AGTTTAGCTGCTGCCACACCAGTATCATAACACATCTTTTCTCGCCTCATGTCTTCTGCTGGTGGGCTTGCACTTCCTGGTAATGCAATGCCCAAAGCCTCACTTATTGATGCCATTGTATTTGCAGTAAACATTCCGCCACACGAGCCAGCGCTTGGACAGGCATAATTTTCAATATTTTTTAATGCTTCAAGTGTTAACTGGCCAGCATCATATGCCCCAACTGCCTCATACACGTCCTGTACAGTTAGTACCTTGCCATCAAACATGCCTGGCAGTATGGTTCCACCATAAACAAAAACTGAAGGAAGATTCAATCTTGCCATTGCCATCATTGTACCAGGCAAACTTTTGTCACACCCAGCTATTCCAACAATACCATCATACTGATGAGCCCTTATCATAAGCTCAATAGAATCTGCAATAATTTCTCGGCTAACCAAGGATGATTTCATTCCTTCATGCCCCATAGCTATCCCATCGCTTACAGCTATGGTGCTAAACTCTCGCGGTGTTGCACCTGTCGCTCTTACTCCTTCTTTTGCTTTTTGCGCTAGCCTTCCCAAGTGAATGTTACATGGAGTTGCTTCATTTCCAGTGTGGCATACGCCTATGAAAGGTTTGTTTAGATCATCATCTGTCAATCCCATGGCTTTGTACATTGCTCGGTGTGGTGCACGGGCGGTTCCTTCTACTACATTTCTGCTAGAAATTTCCATTGTTATGCAACCTTGATTTTAGTTGACTATAATTTAGAGTTTCTTTACGTGTTAGCTTAATTCAGAATTATCTGGGAGTCAAGCTCAACAAGTTGTGCTTCGATTTGTTCTGGTGTTTCACCACCATATGAAATTAGAATTCTATCGTCTTCTTGTAATACATAATTTCGTATATCTGGAACTTGATTGTGGTTTATGTAAAACTTTAATGAATATTCATCATTTGTGCAAAACTCTTTTCCATCTGAAAATACAAAGCACTGGTCAGTTAGTGCTATTCTCAATGTGTCAAACAAATATCCTAATGTTACTCCCGATGCGTGCCTATGTACTGTATTGCCATCTTGTCCTTCAAAGTGTATCCAGCTACTCTTTATTTGATAAGCCGGACCTGAGAAATCAAACTTGTCACCAAAGATTCGTACTAGAATTGCTGCATGTTCATGTTCATCGCCTAGAGCTCCTGCACCTTGAGGTGCACCAGGCGCACTAGATCCTGAATTAATAAAAGTAATAGCTGAATATCCTACAATTGCTGCAACTCCAGCAAATACACCTATGGCAATTAGCGTGTTTCTTCTTTTTTCTTTTGCTCGTTTTGCTGCAAAACTTTCTCTTTCATCTTTGTTTTCTTTTGCTTTTTTACCCATGGGTGAAAAAACTCAATATGTACCCTAATTAACTCAATCGATACCATAATAATAAATAAAATATTGAAATTGAATTCTCATTGAATTGTATTCTTTGTGACATACTAGCAGGAAAGAAATTGGGCCATTTTATTTATGAAGATGAAAATTATGTTGCACTTTTAGATAAATATCCAATTGATGTTGGACATGCTTTAGTGATGCCACGAAAACATTATGAAAAAATTGTTGACATGTCAGAAGACAAAGTTGGAGAATTATTCTCAAAGATCCCAAAAATTGCAAAAGCTATTCTAAAAGCAACAAACGCAGACGCATTTAGTCTGGGTCAAAATAACGGACGTGCTGCAAAACAGATCATTCCTCATGTCCATGTTCATATCATACCACGATACGAAACTAAGGGTACAATTTGGACAAAAAGAGGAATTGCAACAGATGATGAATTAAGCGAACTTGCAAAACAAATTCGTCTGTGCTATTGATTTGGATTATAGCGCAAAATGGCAGCAACCTTCCCAAGACTTGATACCATTGCACCATGTTCTGCTTTGCCTGATATCACTTCGATTTTAGCGCCAGTTTTAGCTGCAATTAGTTCCAGATAATCAACAATATCTTGTTCTGTTGCCTCTGAATCCGTGCTTTTACAGTTTGGGCAAGGTGAGTTTAACAGTTCAGTCTTTTTTGAAATCAGTTGAGGACGTTCGACTATAGTTTCTTGAGTATTCTGACATCGCTTGCATTTTACCTCAAGTCTGTAAAGGTTTGTATCATCTGTAATAATCAAGGTTTGAACAACATTATTTTGCAAGAGTTTTATGACTTCTTTTAATCCATAGGTCCCAAGTCCAGTGTGCGAATTAATATGCCTAAACAATTCATCAACTAGTTGTTTTTCTTCAACCAATCTAAAATCTGATAAAATTTCTCCTGCTTTGGCAAAGGCTTCACGAATTCCTTCTGAGCCTGAATAGGATGCATCAATGGTTGCAATGATCAGGTCTTGTAGTCTGTATTCAAGGTAATTGTTGTTGATAAAGTCCTCTTTTGTTGGACCTGGTCCTGATATTATCAAACCTTTTACTGGGTAAATATCAATAAAGTATTCTTTTGTCGTGGCAGCAACTCTGTTAAAATAATACATCAATTCCATCTCTCTGAGTTTTTGGAATCTTTTTGCAGATTGTCCTCCTTGTCTATGTTTTCCTGCAACTCCAGAGCCTGTTTCACCTAATACTTCGATTTTATCTCCATACAACAGCCCCCACCCCGCATCCTTTGCATCAATTGCCAAAAATCCAATTAAGTTGTCATCCTTTAACATATCCTTTAGAATATCGACATGAAAATGATCATCACAGCGATACAGAAATGTTGTAAGCTCTTTTGGCGGATCAATTTCATATATTTTTATAACTTCGCTACCAATCGGTCCACCACCTTCTGGCGGTAATGCACCACAAAAAATTACCAAGCCTCGTTCAGGAGTATCTTTGTAAAGCTTTAATCTCTGGATGACTCGCGATAACGAGTCTACCACATGAGTTCTGGTAAGATCTGATTTTATGTTATCAGCAGTTCCTTGTTCTTCTCGCAAATTGTTGATTACTTCGTGTAGTTGTTTGCCTCTTGGAACGTAGAGGCTAACTAGTTCAGTTCCCCTGCCTGATTTTTGCGTTAGTTCTTCCAAGATTTTTCTTATCTTGTATAGTTTAACTGAATCTTGTTTTTGAATTATGATTTTTCCCATTTTACTTCATTTTAAATATTTGAATATTAATTTTGGTTAAAATTCATCAATAGCTCTTCTAAACACATCAATTGGTTGATTCCCCTCAATCTTGATTACTTTTTTGTCATCAAAAATCAAAAATGTAGGCGTAGCTCTGACTCCAATTTCATTTGCAAATTTTTCCAACGCAAGTACTCTATTTTTGTACTTGTGTTCGACCAAACATGAATTAAATTTTTGGAGATCTAGTCCCACAGCTTCGGCAAAACCATTTAACGCGTCTCTTGTAATCCATCCTGTTTTTTCACCAGCCCAATTTTCATATAGCTCATCATGATATTCCCAATACTTCCCTTGGTCTTCTGCACAATATGCAGCTTCTGCAGCAAAAACAGAGTCAGGACC
>JAUYOQ010000313.1 GCA_030697975.1 Nitrosopumilaceae archaeon
TTGCGCGTCACTGCAATTGCAATAGCAGACGAGCTTTGTGCGGCATCTGAGCTTGTGATGGGAAAGACACTGCGATGCCCAGTTGCGATTGTACGAAACTACAACTTTGATCCAAAATCAAGTACAGTGCAAAATCTGATCAGGCCAAAAGAACAGGATCTGTTTAGATAATTTTTTTCCAGCAAAGCATAATATATCTTGATTAAAAATGCGGTATGTTGCAACTTTTAAAATCAGAGCTTCATTGTCATAACAACTACTCAAACTTTAATGTAGGAGATTTTGACGCGCCATACGATTGCAACATTACAATCAAAGCGCAGCTTGAACAGTCTTTCAGACTAGGCCTTGATGTCTTGTTTGTAACAAATCACAACACACTTGATGGATACAATCAGATGCTTGAATACAAAAAGGCACACCCAAAGTACAAAAACATCCAAGTCTATCCAGCAGAAGAAGTTACAACTGATAATGGCGCACACATTCTAGTTTATGGAAACACAAAGTGCATAAGGCCAGAACTGAGCCTTGGCGAGGTAATAGATGAGGCAAGATCCCAGAACGCAATAACTTCGGCACCTCACCCATTTAGCATACTAGACGCATTGCGTGAGCAGGCAAAGTCCTGTGATCTAATCGAGGTTTTTAACAGCAACAATGTCGATATGATATCAAACGCAAAGGCAATCCAGTTTGCGCAAAAAAACAACATGGTAGGAGTAGCCGGAAGCGACTCGCACATCCTTTCAACACTTGGCAGATGCGTAAACGTAATCGAGTCAGAAAACACACTGGATGATATTTTATCTGCGATGAAAAAAGGGAAAATCCAAATCCAGAAAAGTGATTATGCATCAGGAAAAGAGACACTGGAGCACCTCAGATACAAGATAAACAACTCTAAGGACTATATCTCAGAATACATTGCAAAGTACTATCCAAGATACGAGCGACTGTTTTCTTTTCTTTTAAAAATATTTGAGATGAGCCAGAACAACAGGTTTTGGCTTTTGATATACCAGCTTGCAATCATGGGGCTAAAGCGAATATCAAACAAAATTAATTTGCAAAATTATGATTCTGCCATTCTAAGGGAAAAAAACCTTGGAACATACTGCAGACTGGCATTTGGCTAGATTTATTTTGCATAAGAATAAGCTAAATCTAATGAGCTCTTGAATTGTTACCTAATCTTATATAGTATTTTATAGCAATAACAATTATGACAGACAAAAAAGAGTATAGCATAATAGTAAAAAAAGATGGCAAATTCTATGTTGGCTATTGCCTTGAGATTCCACAAGCCAGAGGACAAGGAAACACAAAAGCTGACGCAATAAAAGATACAAAAGACGCCATCAAACTATGTAAGTCATATTTAGAAAGTAAAAAGAAAACTGCAAACGTTGTAACAGTTTCAATTTGAGTCTTCCAATACTTGGTTGGAGAGAAATTCTTGGTGCATTAAGAAAGAAAGGATTCTATCCTGTAAGACAGAAAGGAAGTCACATTATAGTTGAGAATGGACAAGGTTTGTGGACGTCGATTCCAAGAAAAAATGAGTTAGGGAGAGGTCTATTACTTGCAATAATCAAAGATTGTGGGTTAACAAAGGAAGAGTTTTTGAAATTATTATAAAACGAACGTCAAACAAAATAAATCTACAAAACTATGACTCTAGCCTTACAATTGGAAAAAAGACTATATACAAATTAAGCACATTTGAGCACATTGCAGCTAGCCTTTGAAGAAAACAGGAATTTGTGGAAATTTGTAGTGGGTGTTGGGTTTGCTCTTTGTGGTATTTTTTTAATTAATGAAATTTTCATGACCAGTGATAATATCATGAATTGGATGATCAAGACCATGGAAACTGGAGTTGTTCGATATGATGAGCTAGCACAAAAAGCATACATGCTTGTTTTGATTCCTGGAGTTGGCACGCTAGAATTTATTAGAAAAAAAGTTTCCAGTTCGTAATCATAATTGAGATTATGCAAAACCTATCAAAGATTAAAGTTGTGTAGTTTTTAGTTTCTCATTCCACTTTTTAGACCAATTTCTAATTAGATAAACAGCTATAGGAATTGTTATTGCGCATGTTGCTATGCTGTTATAAGATAATGCTGAAAATGCTTCTAACGTTAACCTACAAATATCAGAAATTGGGTAAACCATCTCAAGTGCTTAACTTACACCTATAGTAATAGGTACAATAATTGTAAAATACAAAATAAATTTCCTGACTTTGTAGGCTGCATAAAGATCCAAAAATGGAACAAGCGCGTAAACTGTCTGTCTTTTGATGCTTACTGGTTCTTTTTTTCTCAAGTCTTATTATTTCCTATGGATTTATTTTTCTTAAATCTATATTATTCAATACCTTCTAGTTGCCAATTTTAATAACTTAAGGATATCCTAATCATAGATTCGTGTATTTCCTTTCATAATCTTGGTGAAGATTAAAGCTAAAAGAACTAAAATGTGATTATCCTAGATTGTGATTGGCTTTAGCTCTAACTAAATCTACATAGATTTTAATAGGAAATATTTGCAAAACAAAATTGGTGAACAAGTATTTCAGTATCTAGCAAGAAATTAGACGCACGCGGACTGTTCTGCCCAGAGCCTGTCTTTAGAACAAAAATTGAGATAGAGAGAATGCAAGTAGGCGACATACTTAATGTAATAGCAGACGATCCAGCAGCAGAAGACGACATTTCAAGATGGGTAAAAAGAAGTGGACATGAGCTATTAGAAATGAAAAAAAGTGATAAAGACATTGAGTTTTCAATTAAAAAGGTGAAGTAATTTTTGGCAACAAAGGCAATTAGCTATACCGAGATACTAAACAAAATTGGCAACACACCACTTTTAAAACTGGACTCGCTTTCTAATAATAAAAAAACATACTATGCAAAGCTTGAAGGACACAATCCATTTGGCTCTG
>JAUYOQ010000317.1 GCA_030697975.1 Nitrosopumilaceae archaeon
TGCTGCATCAAATTCAGCTTCTGAAAACACTTTTTGTTGAGCATACAAACTCTTGAATTTTCTTCCATCGTCTGCAAATATGCCAACTATATTCCCAGAATCAATTTTGTATTCTTTCATTGCAGCATAGACTGCACCAGATGACGGGCTGACAAGCATCTTTTCTTTTGCAAAAACCTCTTTTACTGCAGAAAATGCCTTTACATTTGTTATTGTAATCCAGTCATCAACCACATACTCTCGTTTTAGAAATAGATCAGGTTTTGCAGATTCCTCAAAGTTTCGAAGGCCCTGAATCAGGTGGTTTTGCTGCGGCTGGACTCCAATTGTCTTTATTTTTGGATTTTTTTCTTTCAAAAACGCAGAAACGCCAGTTACTGTACCGCCTGTTCCAACACCTGTAAAAAAGTGAGTTATCTTGCCATCTGTCTGCTTCCAGATTTCAGGCCCTGTTCCCTTGTAGTGGCCAAGATAGTTTGCCTCATTTGCATACTGGTTTGGCGAAAAATACTTGTCAGGCCGAGATGCAGCAATTGACGTAGCTAGTGCTATGCTCTGATCAGTTCCACCCCCAACCTTTGGACACAGATCATCGCTTGTCTGGTACAGTTTTGCACCAAGTAACTCGATTATTTTCTTGGTTTCATCACTTGCCTTTTCAGGAATTACAATTTCTACTTTATAGCCAAGCATTTGTGCAATGCCAGCCAGTGCAATGCCAGTGTTGCCAGATGTCGGCTCGATGATTATAGTTTCTCCTCTTTTTAGGACGCCACGTTCCTCGCCATCTTTTATCATCCAGTATGCGGCCCTGTCTTTTACAGAGCCAAATGGATTGTGTCCCTCTAGCTTTGCATAGTATGTTTTTTGATTATCAGAAAGCGAGTCCAGTTTTAAAAGTGGCGTGTTGCCAATTTTGCCTAGTATCTCGACATCGCTGACTGCCTTTGTTGCCAAAAATTACTTTACCTTTTTAATTGAAAACTCGATGTCCTTGTCTGTTTTCTTTAATTCTAATAGCTCATGTCCACTTCTTTTTACCCATCTTGAAATGTCGTCTTCTGCTGCAGGATCGTCTGCTA
>JAUYOQ010000288.1 GCA_030697975.1 Nitrosopumilaceae archaeon
CACATTGTATTTGTGATGTTTGCGCCCATTGCATCACCTACATCAATTAAAAGCTCAACAATGAGCATTTTACCAGAGTCCGTTTTTATCTCTCTGTAGGAAATCTGTTTTGCACCTTTTCCAATCTTTGATAGAGTCTTGCTTTTTGAGTTTGCAAGATCAAGAATTCCTTTTTCTGATTTTTTTACAGCAGAGATTGCAGATTTTATGTCAGCATCAACTACTTGGATTTGTCCTATGCTGTATGATTCGTCCGCCTCTGCAGTAAAGCCACCATGAATCTTTGCAGTCTTTGCAGCCTTTGATGCAGCTGCAATAACTGAAGGCTCTTCAATGACCATTGGGACAAGATAGTCCTTGTTGTTTATTGTAAAGTTTGTAGCAATACCTAGTGGCAAGGAAAATGTTCCAATTGCGTTTTCAACCATTTGATTGGCTTTGTCAAAAATTATTCCACCATCTAAATTTTCGATTTGTTTGACTTCATCATCTGAGAGGCTTGCAAATTTTTTAATAATATCAAGCCGTTCCTTTCTTGATTTTTCAGAAAATTTTGAAATGGATGAGTCTGCCAATTACTTCAGTATCCTCACAAGTTTATCGTCATCGCTTGCTGGAAAGCCTTTACCATCTGTATTTGAGGTAATAATGTAAAGATAGCCATCATTTCCTTCATTGACATCTCTAATTCTGCCTATCCCGCTCAATATGCTTTTTTGCGAGGCTAAACTGTCCTTTGTTACCTCAAGTGAATACAAATTAGAGCCACGCAGTGAAGCCATTACAATTTGGTTTTCAAGTTGAAGTTTGTCTCCAAAGTAAAATACAATTCCACCTGGTTCGATGCTTGGATCATAACACATTATCGCATCAACAAATCCTTCCTTTCCTGAACATTCCTGCTCAGGCCATCCATAGTTCTGACCCGCTTTGACTAGATTGATCTCGTCGTTTTTTGAAGGACCAAGCTCAGTTACAAAGAAATTTCCTTCTTTATCCCAAGTCATACCTTGTGGATTTCTGTGACCATATGAAAAAATAGGCGAATTTGAAAATGGGTTGTCTTGTGGAATTGAACCGTCATAGTCTAGTCTTAGAATTTTTCCCTCAAGTGATTGAAGATCTTGTGGTCCATGTGATGAATCTGAGATAATTCCTGTTGCAACATAGAGCATTCCGTCAGGACCAAACTTTATCACGCCACCGTTGTTAAATTTAGATCCAGGAATCTTGTCAAAGATTGTTGTTGCATCCTCTAGTTTGTTTTCTGACTCTTTTATCCTAAGAACCTTGTTCCAGAGTATTCCATCCTCTTCATAGGTATAGTAGACGTAAAGAAAATAGTTATTTTCAAAATCAGGATGTGTTGCTATTCCAAGCAGACCACCTCCAAATACATCAGCAGTGCGAAGCGTGGTAAGAGGTTCTTCAAGCAAGG
>JAUYOQ010000296.1 GCA_030697975.1 Nitrosopumilaceae archaeon
CTGTCGTCAACAATTGTGACCTGGCCCTTTTCCTTTATTGCAATTTTTCTAATATCTTCCTCAAACATTATTCGTAGGGTGTTTTCTATGCTGATTTTATGATTAATGTAAATCAGATCCGAGGCAATAGTATTTGCAGGTCGTTCTACTCCCATTTTGACAATAAATGGCAGAAAATCTCGCGTTGATATTGTGCCTGCAAGCAACTCATTTTTCATTACAGGACTAAACCCAAATTTTGTATCTCTAAAAATTTCAAGTACAGCTCGCAGTGTAAAAGTTGCTCTGACCTCTCGCACTATACTTACCATTACATCTCTAGCTGTAGCGGCAAGACATTGCGGATATCCATTTTCAACTACTTTTTTTAGAATGTGTGTTGGACTGATTCTGCCAATAGGGTTGTTATTTTCCATTACCACTATACCACTTGTGTATAACTCTCTTAGCGGAATCAAAAATAACGCAATGTTTCTGATTGGTGTGTCAGGTGCAACATACACAGTCCCCCTGTTAAAAATATGAGGAAACGCGTCCTGGGTTGTCAGATCAAGTATGTCTTCAGCATCGAGATGTTCCATTTTATAATACCATTTTCTGTTCAGCGTCTAGCGCATTTAATTCCTGTCATAATTACTGGAATTGGTATTGATCATTAAATTCTGAAGGATGATATGTAGAATTGACCTAAGGATTTCAGATTTTATGAATTCAAACCAATAATGACGATCTATTTATTGAGAATCCTTGTATCACTACCGTTATGAAAACAGAGTTCAATGATCCGCTATCCTATTACAAGCACCTGACTCTGTTTTGGACAGATTTGATGTATCTTATGGCAAACAAGCCAGCCTCGCTCTTATCAGCAGGACCTATGCGAAATTTTGCAACCAATATCAAAAAAATCTCATCTGAGATAATTGAGGCAAACGATGACCTAGTCGAGTTTAACACAAAATTTTTAGATTATTACAAGCAATTATCAGATACTTGGAGTGAAGCACAAAAAAAGGTTAATGAAAAGATACCTGCCATTCCAAACGATGCAGAACGGCTAGAGGCCTACAAGCGAATCTGGATTGATATTTTTGAAACTGATTTTACCGAACTGTTTGATTCTGGAAAATTTGGTGAAAACTATGGAAAGCTAGTAGCAAGTGAACTTGAGCTAACAAAGCACTGGAACAACATAATGAGTGTGTTATTACAGAGTGCAAACCTTCCAAACCGAGACGAGATTGATGATGTGTATAAACAGCTTCATGATCTTAGAAGAAAGGTTGCAAAGCTAGAATCAGATCTACAACAAAAAGGCGAACAAAATGGAAAATGAGTTAAAGATTGACCCAAGGCTTGTCGAAGAATTTCTGAATTTTTCTAAAAATATTGCAGAGGCGCCAAAGCTTGTTGCCGCACCTGATGAAATAATACTTGAAACTACACCACATGATGTTGCATACACTGAAGACAAGGTAAGACTGCTTCACTACAAGCCATTAACTAGCACACAAAACAAAGTTCCACTCGTCATTGCATATGCAATTATCAACAGACATCACATTTTAGATATTCATCCAAAAAAAAGTTGGGTAAGAAATCTTTTGGAGCAAGGAATCGATGTATACATGATAGACTGGGGCTCGCCAACAAACATTGACAAGTATCTTGACATGGATGACTATGTCAATGTGTATTTGGATCATTGTGTTGACTTTGTAAAACATGAATCTGGAACAGATAATGTCTCATTGCAAGGATACTGTACAGGCGGGACACTAGCAGCAATTTATGCAGCGCTTCACCCAAAAAATGTAAAGAATCTTGTTGCAACAGCTCCTGTAATTGACGGATGGAAAGATACAACAGTTGTTAGCAATATTGCCAAGCATGTTGATGTCGAAAAGATGGTCAAAACCATAGGAAACATGCCTCCTGAGTTCATGTACTATTGCTTTTCTATTCTAAAGCCATTTGAGCAGGGGCTTGAAAAATACATTAATTTTTTCAGAAATATTCACGATGAAAACTATGTTGACAACTTTTTACGTGTTGAAAAATGGCTTGGAGATACCCCGCCCATTCCTGGAGAACTCTTCAAACAGTGGATAAAAGACATCTACCAAGACAATCTTTTGATTCAAAACAAGATGTATGTTGGAGGAAAACAGATTTCGCTAAAAAACATCACAATGCCGCTTTTTACCCAAGTTGCAGTTGGAGACCACCTTGTATCACCTGAGTGTAGCATGCCACTGCATTATGCGGTTGGAAGCGAAGATAAAACTTTGAGAATGTATCCAACTGGCCATGTTGGAATGATTGCAAGCTCATTTTCTCAGAAAAAAGTACTTCCTGAGCTTAGTCAGTGGTTAAAAGAAAGGTCTTAAAATAAAAAATAAAAAAATTTGATTAATCTACCTAACTAGTTGTTTTTCTGGTTGAAGGTAGATATCCAAGATTGTACTATGTTCTTGTTTAGGTCTGCAAATGATTTTGAGTTGTCATTGAATGTTTTGATGTTTTGGTGTGTTGCATCAATTGCTGCAATGATTACTTGGTTTTGTATTATAAATGCCTTGATTGTTTCCTCGGTTATATCACGAACTACCTTTAGTGTTGCTTCTGGTACGTTTGTGTTTAATCCTGCCTTGTTTGCAAACTCTTTTTGTAGTGAGATTACAGAATCGATTACGTTCTCACATGCATGCAAGTACTCTTGCTGTACGTTTGTTATTGATTGATGATATCTTGGTACGGATTGTTCAACGTTCTCAAAGTATTTGTCGACGTTTTGCTTGTATAGGGAGAAAATATCTCTTGGGTGTTCTCTTGGTTGCTGTTCTTTACTCATTTTTCCACCTCCTTTTTGGTTTTTAATTTCTTCTCAAGTGGAAGAATTATGACCTGGACTAGAGCCCCTTCATTTATTCCAAGGGCATCACGTTCGGCTTCTGGAATTGAAATCCTGCCGTTACTTCCAACGGTTGTTTTGTATGCACCCCATGAAAGGAATTTTGGCATGGCCTGTCCTAGATTAAGAAGATTTTCCATTCCTTTTTCCTGCATAGACTTGAAGCCTTCAAGCATGCTGGATTGTGTCTCGGTTGTTTTTTTGCTCATTTCCTTTAATGCTTCAAGTGGATCAAAGTTTTGACTAGGCTGATTTGTCATCATGGAGCCAAAGGCCTTCATGAATTCTGCTTGTGCCTTGCCACCTTTTTGTATCCATTCTCTAAACATCTCAGAGGGATCATATTGGTATGTATTACCAGTCATAGGTAATGGTAGGATTTAAGTGGTATATAAATCCAGCGATCTTGCTATTTAAGAAAGTCATGCACGATCTTGAAAAATTCAGCTGGTGCATCAACATATGGTGTATGGCCTGAATTTGGCATCTTGTAAAATCTGCAGTCACGAATTGAGGAAACAAAGCTTTGGGCATTATTAATTGGAATTACGGGATCTTTTTCTCCCCAAATAACAAGAGTGGGCGAAGTTATTCTAGGAAGTTTGTTTGTAATTTCTGCATTTTTTAATCCAAGAAGTGTAGACATAAAAGACATCTTTGCGTTTGGTAGCTGCATTCTTTTTACAAATCCATCTATGATTTTTTGATCAACTTTTGTGCCTCCTGTCATCATCTCAAAGGCGTTTTTTGCAGCTTCGACATTTGGGTAAAGGGCAGCCATAACATATGCTTCTAATGCAGGAGTTGTATTTTTCATAACGCCAGAAGGTGATATAAGAACAAGTTTTTTGACTGTGTTTTTTTCATTTGATGCAACTTCTGCTGCAATCTGGCCTCCAAATGAGGAGCCAATAAGATTTGTTGTTTTTAAACCAAGGGTAGATAAAAAGTCCTTTAAAAACTCTGCAAAAAATTCCATCGTATAATCTACCATTGGCTTGTCACTATAACCAAAGCCGATCAGATCTGGAACTATCACACGATAATGTTTTTCAAACATTGGCATAACATACTCCCACCTTTCTGCGGATGCGCCAAGTCCATGAATTAGAATAATGGATTCCGTAGAAACGCCAGATTCTAAATATCGGATTTTATTTCCATCGACATTAACGAATTTTTCTTGCATCTATTTGTTCGTCGGTGCATTTGTCGCATAGATAAATTTTCTCTTACCTAAAATCACATCTTCTTGCCTACAATTATTAATAACAAACCGATCGGATCTATTTTCAGGATTCCCAAGATCGAGTCTGATAAATACTAGAATTAAAAAATTGGCACTTTATGTGGATCAAGCGATTCTATGAAGGATTTGAGGGGGTTATACTCGAATTATGCCGTGTTGAACAAGATACTTGATGGCATTTACAAAATCATCTTCGGTTATCTTGCCACTTGACCACCATTCAGCATTGTTTCGTACCCATTCTGGGATATCTTCTAATGATTCTTGAGAAGAGGGTAGATTATGAATTATGATGATTTTTTGTTTTATCATAAATTCAATACTCGCGATAAACGTCTTATCATCGATCTGCTCAGATGACCACCAACTTGCAGATTCTTTTATCCATGATGGGATTTGTACTGGTTGAGGAATCTGTAACACTTGATAAATTGTCTTTCCTTTGAATTGTGAGTCAAACCACTTTTTGAATTCAGAGTCTGTCTTGTATCTTGTAATGTAATATTGCGGAGCTTTGTCTGGATCAGGAAAGCCTTGAACGTGTGTAGTTGGATAACCAACTATGTCTTTAATTGATAATTCTGGAAATGTTTTATCAAACCATGCCTTGTACGCCGGTTCATTGTTATATCTTTCAAAGTAATAGTTAGGAGAATTATTTGGATCTGGAAACCCTGGGATCATTGTTTTTTCAT
>JAUYOQ010000298.1 GCA_030697975.1 Nitrosopumilaceae archaeon
ATGAAAAAAAGCGTCTATGCTATATATAACCATTCTAAACTTTATGATAATGTATCGGTCTCGACTAAAAAAAAATCTTAACGAGATTACACTAGAGTATGTTTCATCACTTTTTGATGATGCAGAAATTGCATTTTATGATATAGCTGGTAGTCAAGCACACGTGATAATGCTTTACGAAAAAAAAATCATAACAAAAAGTGATGCAAAAAAAATTCTTGTAGCACTTGAAAGACTCAAAAAAGAAAAATTTGACAAAAAATCTGATTCTGAAGACATTCACGAACTAATAGAACAACATGTTATCAAAAAAATTGGGATGGCAAGCGGTGGCAAAATGCATACAGGCCGTTCTCGAAATGATCAGGTATCACTTGATATACGAATGAAAATACGAGACGACATCAATCTTTTATGTCAATGTCTTTTGAACATGATTCAAACACTTGTTTCACTAGCACAGAAACATCAGAAAACCATAATGCCACTTTACACACACCTGCAGCAAGCCCAAGTTGGATTATTTTCGCATTATCTTCTATCATACACAGATGCCTTGTTTAGGGATCTTGAGCGACTCTATGTGACATATGGACGAGTAAACGAATCTCCACTAGGTGCAGGACCAATTGGAGGAACTAGCATTCCAATTGATAGGCAGAGTACGGCAAAACTGCTTGGCTTTAAAGGCATAGTAGAAAATTCAATTGATGCTACAAGCACACGAGACTATGTAATAGAATACGTTGCAGCGGTTGCCATTATTATGACAAATCTTAGCCGACTTGCAGAAGACTTTGTTATATGGTCGACTTCAGAATTTGCCTTTATCGAATTGCCAGACGAATTTACATCTCCATCAAGTGTTATGCCTCAAAAGAAAAATCCTGACATTTTGGAGCTCACTAGGGGAAAAACAGCACAAGTAATTGGCAACCTTACAACCATTCTTTCAATAGTAAAGGGACTCCCATCTGGATATAATCGAGATTTACAGCAAATAAAGCCATCAATTTGGTCTTCATCTAGAATCGCAATCACTGCACTCATTGTCATAAAATCTATGTTGGAAAAGATAAACGTAGACAACCAAAATATGAAAAAAGCAATGGAAGGGGGATATCTTGTAGCACTAGATGTTGCAGAAAATCTAGCCAACAATGGAATACCGTTTAGGACAGCTCACCAGATTGTAGGAAATTTGGTAAAAACTGCACACATCTCAAAAAAATCACTTGAAAAACTTTCTATAGATGAGATTAAAAGATCAACAAAAGGCATTGATCCAAAAACAATCAAAAAAATCATAGATTCGACCTCGATTAGTTCATCACTTCAGAACAGAATATCACAAGGGTCATCTGGAATTAGTGAACAAAAGAGGATGATTCAACATAGGATGGATAAAATCAATGCATACAAGACTGGAATAACAAAACGAGGCAATGAAGTAAAAACAGTGTTTTCAAATCTTACTCTAAAGGTCAAAAGTCTTACAAAATAGGCGGGTCTGGTGGGATTTGGACCCACGACAACCGGATTAAAAGTCCGGTGCGCTACCTGGCTGCGCCACAGACCCCACTTGCAAATTTCTCAGGCGTGTATAATTTAGTCTTTTACAACAAATTTGAGCTTACGAAACTTTTAAACTGGGACTTTTGTTTTTTTGATCTGCGCCCTTGTAGTATAGCCCGGTCTAGAATTCGGCCCTGTCACGGCTGAGACGCGTGTTCAAATCCCGCCGAGGGCGCCACTATTTCTTAATCTGAGATACAATCTCATCAAGAATTTTCTTATTTGCAGCAGCTATAAAGGACAACTTTGTTTCAAAACCAAGATCAGAATCAAGTGGTTTCAAATCAGGATCCAAAACAAATCCGCCAGCTTCATTTACTAACAAATAGCCTGCAGCCATATCAGTAACTCTAATTTTTTCTCGAAGATCAATGTACACATCAATCAAGCCACGAGCAAACATCGCAAGCTCTAATGCATTTGCTCCAAGATGTCTTGTATGGTTGCTACTTTTAAAAACCGGTTGCAACTTTTTGATTAGCTCAGGACTTGAACCTGAAACATTAACACCAATTATTTTGTATATGGGTAGTGTTTTTTGTACCTGAATTTTTTTTCCATTCATAAAGGCGCCTTTTCCTTTTGTTGCCCAATACATATCCCCTGAATGTAAATCGGTTACAACCCCATCAGTTACAGAGCTTAGCTTGTTGTCTGTTGCAAACGCAAGTGAGCAGCAAAAAAATGGTATTCCCCTTACTGCATTTGCAGAACCATCAATTGCATCCATTATCACAAATCCCTTTGGATTATCTGATAACTCAACACGACCGCATTCCTCGCCTAAAACAACGCATTGAAAATTGATTTTTTTTAAATAATCAAGGACAGCTTTTTCTGCAACAATATCTATTCTTCGTGAGATATCACCCCCAGCTCCCCTTCCAAAATCTCCTGCGGCATCTTCTGTGCCTGCCATGTTTTTTACATTTTGATACACTTGCTTTGAGGCTTCACGGAGAACCTCGATTACTTGCATAAAGCTACTCAAATTTTTCATAATTTAAGACTACTTGAATTAAATTTCACTGAACGCATAAATATCAAAATCAGAGCTTGCAGTATGTGAGTGGAAAAGACGAATCAATTTTTAGTAAAGATGCATTAATGGGAACAAAATCTGGAAAACAAATCATAAAACAAGGACTGTTCAAATCACAAGGATTCAAACAATTCAACCATTACAAAGAACAAGCAGAAAAACAATTTCCAGATTTTGCAAAACGTTTTACAACCGATCTTTTAAGCGAAATCAAAAACGATTCCTCGCCTGCCTTGACCCAGCAGAAATTTGCAGAAGAAATTGGCTCATCAGAGATTACGCTAGAATCATCGCAAATCGCTCAAATCAAGTCAAAACTGGAAAATTTTGACGTCTTGCATGACAGGGTTTTGCGAATCCTAAACTCAAATTTTGTCAAAATGACACTACCTGTTTTTAATGCCCTCTATGATGCAGCCTCAAAACATTATGGCTATGATGATCCTAAATTGCGTGAAAACATCATTGATGGCCATATCATAGCAATCGATCTTAGCGAACCAATGGATAGAATTGTTGACAAAGACGAAGACTTGGATTATCTTGATGATTACAAGCTAATGAATCCATACATCCTAAAACTTGCAAGAGAAAAAATCTCGCAAGGCGGAGAAGAAATACTTGAAGAATTTGAGCGAGGCTTTAAGGACGCAAGAATAGGACAATACCTTGACGTCAAGCTCAAGTCAAGACCAAACCAAATCACAGAGGAAAACATGAACGAGTGTTACAAAAAATATCGAGCCGTTATGGGAACTGCCGGAAGAAACATGGCACTAGGGAAAAATCCACTCGGTGAGATATTTTATCTTGGCATGGCAAGGGCAGCAGAATGTGTGGGGTGTGGAAACGAAATCGAAGACTCTATAAAAAATAAATTCATCAAAATTCCGTCATGGCCGTTATACTATTCGTTACTTGCAGGCGATGTAAAGCGTGGCTTTGATTTTACGATGCAAAAAAGCGAGCTTTATCTCAGCGACGCAAGTCTTGCGCTGGAATTGCTGCCTGAAAATTTCTCGCATAAAAGCTTTTTAGAATTTCTGTTTCTTACAGTTGAGCATTATAACCAGTATTGGTATAATCGGCTTCAAAAAGAAAATCTGTGGAAAGAATTCTCAGTAAACCTTCCAAGTGTTTCAAAATGATGTGGTCAGAAAAATACCGTCCTCAATCTTTAATGGATATGATTGGAAATGAGGAAGCACGATCAGCTTTTGTTGAATGGTTTGGAAAATGGAAAAAGGGAACAAAGCCACTCCTAATGGTTGGTCCACCAGGAATAGGTAAAACAACACTTGCAAACCTTGCCGCAAAACAGTTTGGATATGATATGATCAGCCTCAACGCAAGCGATGTTAGAAACAAGCAGCAAATCCAAGAAATTCTTAGTCCCGTTCTTGGAAACGCAAGCTTGCTTGGTAGTCCTATGATATTTGTTGATGAGGTGGATGGTGTTCATGGCAGAGCGGACTTTGGTGGAGTTGAGGCACTGCTTGATATTCTAAAAGAGCCAACAATTCCAATAATTCTTGCAGCAAACTCTGAATCATCAGACAAAATGAAAAGTATCAAAAAGGCGACAAAAACAATCTACCTAAGACCACTTCCGCCTCGACTCATGCAGCTATATCTTGAAAGAATTTTGAAAAAAGAGTACGCAAAGCTAAGTCCTGGCTCGCTAGCCAAACTAATAATGGAATCAAGAGGCGACATACGCTCTATGATAAATTCATCTCAGGCACTTGTAACAGGCTTTGAGCCTCAAACCGAAAAATCATTTGAGATTTTAGACATTGAAGAAGGAGTAAACTCATTTTTTAAGGCAAATTCTTTGGCCGAAGCTCGTCTAGTACTTTATTCACTAAGAATTGATCCAAGAGAAAAAATCAACGCATTCTACTCTAGCATTATCTCAAGTGGCATTTCGCAAGATCAAATGCAGCAAATGCTTCAAGTCATGTCAGAAGCTGATCTTTTGTATGGTAGAATAATTAGAACACAGGAATGGAGGCTCTTGCGATATCTTGACGCAATACTTGTTGGGCTATACAAGAAGGACTTGCCAGTACGATATTCGCGATTTAACCTTTCTTGGCCACTTCTAAATAGACTGAGATGGGATGGAAAAAACATCAAATCACTTGCATCAAACATGACAAAAGTTTTGCACGTTTCGATGAGCACCTTTGCAACCTTTTATTTCCCATTCATTTTGTTTTTGATGCAAAACAAAAAACTGGACCTGAACCTAGATGAGAGCTATAACGAATTGCTAGAAAAGGAAATAAAGTTGCTAAAATGAGCTGGCGTAAAATTACAATGAAGTTTCCAGGACTATGTATTGTCTGTAACCAAAAGATAGAAGCAAACGAGATTGGCCTGTGGTCAAAAGGACAGGGAGTAAAGCACGAAAAATGTGACAAGGTAAGTGAGCTAAATTGCATAGTTTGTGGCAATTCTGCTGGCTGCCTGCAATGCGAGTTTCAGGAAGAATGCAATCGCTCCGTTGTTTCGCAGCTTTGCATATGCAAAAGGTGCAGCGAGTCAAGTGATCCTTTTGACGCTTACCAGCAGTCGGTAAAAAAGAAATTTCATTTGCTAAATCTTAAAGAGATAGCATAAATCGTATTTCCAAAATTCGACAATAAAATCTAATTAAATTAATATATGTAGCACGACGCTTCAGATCGCTGGGCATGCATTCTGATAAAATTAAAGAGTTTTTAAAAAAAAATAAAACTGCTGCCCAAGGAGGAGGCGAAGACAAAATCCTCGCTCAACACGAAAAGGGAAAACTCACTGCACGCGAAAGAATTGAACTTCTTTTAGATGAAGGAAGCTTTGTTGAGCTTGACGCACTTACCACTCATCACTACTATGAATTTGACATGCAGCAAAAAAAGTTCTTTGGCGATGGTGTCATTACAGGATATGGAACAATAAACGGAAGACAGGTCTTTGTTTTTGCTTATGACTTTACTGTACTAGGCGGCACGCTGAGTGCAATGGGTGCAAAAAAAATTACAAAGCTTATGGATCATGCGGTCCGTGTTGGGTCTCCAATTATTGGCATTATGGACTCTGGCGGTGCACGAATTCAGGAAGGAATACTAAGCCTTGATGGCTTTGCTGATATCTTTTATCACAACGAGCTTGCATCAGGCGTAGTACCACAAATTACTGCAAGCATTGGCCCATCTGCTGGAGGCGCTGTATATTCTCCTGCAATGACTGACTTTGTAATAATGGTTGAAAAGGCATCTACCATGTTTGTCACAGGTCCAGATGTTGTAAAGACCGTTCTTGGAGAAGAGGTATCATTTGATGAATTGGGTGGCGCAATGACACATGGAACAAAAAGCGGAGTTGCACACTTTGTTGCAAAAAACGAATACGAATGTATGGATTACATCAAAACCCTTCTTTCCTACATACCGCAAAACAATACCGCAGAACCATCTGTTGTCCCAAACGACGATGACCCAAACCGACTGGATCATAATCTCATTAACATAGTTCCTGAAAACTCACTTCAGCCCTATGACATGAAGCAAATAATTTACTCTATTGTTGATAATCACGTATTCTTTGAGGTCCATGAGCTATTTGCGCAAAACATCATAGTAGGATTTGCAAGACTACACGGAAGGACAATTGGAATTGTTGCAAACCAGCCTTTTCATCTGGCTGGTGCACTAGACATTGACTCTTCAAACAAGGCAGCACGATTCATTAGATTCTGCGACTGCTTTAACATTCCAATCATTACTTTGGTTGATACACCAGGATACATGCCTGGATCAAACCAAGAACACAACGGCATCATAAGACATGGAAGCAAGCTGTTGTATGCATACTGTGAAGCTACAGTTCCAAAGATTACGTTAGTTATTGGCAAGGCATATGGTGGGGCATACATTGCCATGGCAAGCAAAAATCTGCGAACAGACATCAACTATGCATGGCCTACTGCCCAAATCGCTGTACTTGGCTCTGAGGCAGCAGTTAGAATAATGAACAAAAGAGACTTGGATAAAGCAAAGGACCCCGAGGCGCTAAAAAAGCAGCTAGTAGAAGAGTTTACAGAAAAATTTGCAAACCCCTACGTTGCAGCCTCGCATGGAACAGTAGATAGTGTAATTGACCCAGCAGAGACAAGACCAATGCTAATCAAGGCGCTAGAGATTCTAGTAAACAAAAGAGAAAAACAGCTACCACGAAAACACGGAAACATCAATCTGTGATTTTATGATAAAAAAGATTCTGATTGCAAACAGAGGTGAGATTGCACTCCGTGTGATCAGGACATGCCAAGCACTTGGAATCAAAACTGTTGCAGTATATTCTGATGAAGACTATGGCTCCATGCATGTAAAAAAGGCAACAGAAGCATATCATATTGGCGAGGCAGCACCTGCAAAAAGCTACCTCAATCAGGAAAAAATTGTTGAAGTTGCCTTGGCATCAGGAGCTGACGCAATCCATCCAGGATATGGATTTTTATCAGAAAACTCTGACTTTGCAAATCTTTGCGCAAAAAACAAGATCAAATTCATCGGGCCATCAGGCAAAAGCATGCAGCTTTGTGGTGACAAGATGAAGTGCAAAGATGCAATGGCAAAAGCCAAAGTCCCAACAGTTCCTGGAAGTCCTGATCTTGTAAAAGACTCAGACGAGGCACTAGACATTGCAAACAAAATTGGTTATCCTGTTTTGCTAAAGTCTGTCTTTGGAGGAGGCGGACGTGGCATAAGACTGGTAAAAAACGACAAGGATCTAAAAGAGGCATTTGAAATCGCAACAGGTGAATCAATGGCAGCGTTTGGGAAATCTGCACTTCTTGTTGAAAAGTTTCTTCCAAAAATAAGACACATCGAGTTTCAGCTAGCACGAGACAAGCACGGAAACGCAGTTCATATTTTTGAGCGAGAGTGTTCCATACAACGAAGACACCAGAAACTAATTGAAATGTCGCCTTCTCCTGTAGTTGATCAAAAAACACGTGACAAAATAGGACAGCTTGCAGTAAATACCGCAATTGCAGTAGACTATACAAACCTTGGAACAGCCGAGTTTCTAAGACTAGATGATGGGTCATTTTATTTTATTGAGATCAACGCAAGACTGCAGGTAGAGCATCCAGTAACTGAGCTTGTCTCTGGCTTGGATCTTGTCAAGCTGCAAATCGACATTGCAAACGGCGAAGAAATTCCATTCAAGCAAAAGGACTTGGCAGTAAATGGTTGTGCAATCGAATGTAGAATAAATGCCGAAGACACATTTTTGGACTTTGCACCATCAACAGGTCCTGTAAGCGATGTAACAATTCCTGCAGGGCCTGGCATTCGAGTTGACACATACCTTTACCCTGGATGCACGGTATCGTCATTTTACGACTCACTTATGGCAAAGCTTATCACGTGGGGCCAAAACTTTGAGGAATCTCGAACAAGGATGCTAAATGCATTATCTGACTTTTATGTGCAAGGCGTTGAAACATCGATTCCACTTTACAAGACCATCTTGCAAACAAAGGAGTTCAGGGAAGGCAATCTGTCAACTGACTTTCTTGAGCGATTCAACGTACTTGACAAGCTAAAAAGTGACATCAAAAAAGACACAATTGAAAAGCAGGACGTAGCACTTGCAGCTGCAGCACTTTACTCTACTTACTATAGCAGCAGAATAAAGACAACACCTGAGATCAGCATGCACTGGAAAAGTAAACTGGACAGAGCATAATGGAATACAAGATTGCAGACATTGAGGACATCTTTAATGCAGAAATTACTCAAGTTTTAGGAAACTCTGAATACCTTGTCAAGATAAACGACAAGGAAAGACACCTAAGGATACTTGCCATGTCAACAAGGGGAATAGAATTTCTCTTAGACCAAAAATATCACAACATCAGGTATCTTGAAAACACAACAGCAAACATAAAGATGGTAGTTGACGGGGTTCAAATCACACTAAACAAGCACCACAAGCTAAACCAAATCGTTTACAAAAATACAGGCGAGACAGGACGTGATGACACCCAAGTTAATTTGCGAAGCCAAATACCTGGCAAAGTCGTCTCAATTGATGCTCAAGAAGGCGCCAAGGTCAAAAAAGGTGACGTCATTTGTGTTTTGGAATCAATGAAGATGCAGGTCTCTGTCAAATCACACAAAGACGGCGTTGTCAGAAAAATTAAGATAAAAAAAGGTGGCTCTGTTGCAAAAAACGATGTCATCGCAGAAATAGAATAAAAATAAAATTAATTTCCTTTTTTGAGGAAATCTTTTATCTCTTTGTAGTTTGGCTCAACTAGCGGATTGTCGCTTACCCATTTGTAGACGATTTTTCCATTTTCGTCAACTATGAAAACAGAACGCTTTGCAGCATCGTAATCTTTTACGTGCAAGAGGTGAGGCATCAAGATATCATAGTCTCGAATAGTCTTGCTCTTGTAATCGCCAAGAACTGGAAACTTGAGGTTGTACTTTTCTGCAAAGGCTTTGTTTGCAAACGGACCGTCGTTGCTAATTGCCACAACTTGTGCTCCAAGACCTGACAGCTCACTTAGTGAATCACGAAACGTACACATTTCGTTTGTACACACTGGCGAGCTTGCTGCAACAAAAAATGACAAGACAACTTTTTTGCCTTTGAACTCATCAAGTGTTCTCATTTTCAAGTCGGTATCCACTAATTCAAAGCTGGGAGCTTTGTCTCCGATATTGACTGTCATATCTGTAAAAAGAAAACTTGTCATATATCAATCATTTTGGGTAATTTGAAAAAAATCATGTCTTGAAAAAATTTGATCCAAAAAAATGTGCATACCTTTTTATATTCTGGGAAGAGTCTCAAGCTACTTTGGTTGGTGAAACCGCAGCAAATTTTAGTCAAGTAATGATGATGTTCGGATTCGCAGTAATAGCTACTGCTCCTGCCCTTTTGATATCTAGAATGCTTTCTCCAAGGCGTAGAAGCAATCCAGTAAAGTTTCTGCCAATGGAGTGCGGCCAGGTTCCACAAGGCGAGGGACGAACTCACTTTATGATGCAATACTATGCGTATGTTTTGATGTTTGTTGTCTTTGATGTAATGGCAATTTTTCTATACGCATGGGGTAGTACCATTTTGAATCTTCCAAGAACCGCAACACTTCCAATTATTGCGTTTTTAGCTATAATGTTTGCCGCAATGGCTTTTGCGCTATATCAGGCAAAGAGGCGAAACATATGGTAAATTATAATAAAAATCAAAGCATACTAAGAGGTAAGGGGACAAATTGCTAAAGGAACTAATAACTCCACACGGCGTCAATGCATTTGTTGGCAAGCTAGGAGATATTCTAGTCAAGGCAATCGACGAACCACTAGGATACGCCATTAACTGGAGTAGACTGTGGTCCCTTTGGCCAGTACACATAGAGACTGCCTGTTGCAGCGTCGAGTTTGGAGCTGCATCTGGCCCAAGATATGATGTCGAAAGATTTGGCATCATTGAGGCATTTGGATCACTAAGGCAATGTGATCTGGTTGTTGTGCAGGGAACAATCACAAGAAAGATGGCGCCTCGACTAAGACTAGTCTATGACCAGATGCCAGAGCCAAAATACGTCATTGCAATGGGTGCTTGTGCAATAACTGGAGGGCTATACTTTGATTCGTACAACGTTCTTCCAGGAATTGATGGGATACTACCTGTTGATGTGTATGTACCTGGCTGTCCACCTAGACCTGAAACTCTTATTCAAGGATGCATGTTACTCCAAGAAAAAATTAAGAGAATGAAGGCTCGGTAGTGCGCAAAAATGAGCTCCGCTGATACTACTGAGACTAAGGACACTAAAAAGAAAAGAACACGCAAACCAAGAACAACAAAAAGCAAAACAAAAAAATCTGAAGAAATAAACCCGCCAGCTGAAACTACCACAACTGAAATCACTACGCCATCTGAACAGGAGGTCGCACCTGCTTTAGTGGAAGAAATTGTTCCAGAAACTGAAGAAAAAGTAGAGACTGAAGATGTTGTACCGCAAGTAGACCTTCCAAAGTTTGAAAAGTCATTAGCTGACAAGATAACACAGAAGTTTGGCTCAAAAGCAGAAGTTGCTTACATAAAACAAAACAGGATTAGAATCAACGTAAAAAAAGAAGACATCAAAGACATTGCATTATACATTAGAGACGAGCTAAACTTTGATCATGCAGAATCAGTTAGTGGGGTCGACTATCCTGACGCAAAGAAAATTGAGGTAGTGTATCACTTGGGTTCATACACAGATCCGGAACTTAGCAAACAGATACTTGCACTTGCTACAAGTGCACCAAGAGAAGAAGATCCGAATCCAGGAAGAGACAGCACAAGACTTCCAAGCCTGCGAGAAATTTTCTACAGTGTTGAGTTTCATGAAAGGGAATGCTTTGAAATGCTAGGCGTTTACTTTGATGGTCATCCAGATAATAGACGATTGTTACTTCCAGAAGACTGGGCAGACATTCCACCACTAAGAAAAGACTTTGCAATAAAAGGTAGATAACAAAATGACTACACAGTTACCACCAGGTCTTCAACTAGAGAAAGTCGATGAGCGAATAATGACACTCAATGTAGGACCTCAGCATCCAGGCTCAGGTCATATGAGGCTAATCGTGCAGGTTGACGGTGATTATATCGTTGCATGTGATCCAGACCCAGGATATGTGCACCGAGGCGAAGAAAAAATGTGCGAGTATCGTAACTATATCACAAACATTCCACACCTTGAAAGACCTGTAATCCATGACTCTTGCAATATACTGTATCCATATTGTCTTGCAGTTGAAGAAATTTTGGGACTTGAGGTACCTGAACGTGCAAAGTATGTTAGAGTGATTGCATCTGAGCTAAACCGTTGTGTCTATACTATGTACTGGCTTGCAATCTATGGAATTTTTCTTGGACACTCTACAATGTTTATGTGGCCAATGGGCGACAGGGAACTACTAATTGATCTTTTAGAAAAAATTACAGGAGCTAGAGTAACACATGCATACTTTGTTCCAGGTGGCGTGCGAAATGATCTTCCTGCAAACTTTGAAGACGTCTGTCTAAGACAGGTAAACTATTTTGAAAAACGAATAAAAGAATATGCTGATATTTTCTATGATAACCCAATTCTAATATCAAGAACAGAAAACACTGGCATCTTATCAAGGCAAGATGCAATACGACTAGGCACCACAGGCTCTGTTTTGCGTGCAAGCGGCGTTGACTTTGATATTAGAAAAAAAGAGCCATACGATGTTTACGAAAATCTTGACTTTCAAACAAATGTTTTACAAAGCGGAGACTCGTACGCAAGATCCAAAATTCCATGGCTTGACATGTTTGAAAGCTGTAGAATAATTCGAGATGCGCTGCGAAAGATGCCAAAGTCTGGTTCTGTCAGAGTAAAGCTAAAGCCAAATCCAAAAGGCGGCGATGTCGAAGTCTACAGAAGAGTCGAGTCAGGAAGAGGCGCACTTGGCATGCATGTTATTTCAAAAAGCAAGCCAGAACCATATCGAGTAAAAATTAGTGTTGGCTCGTTTAGAAACTTAATTTGCATACCATACTTGCTAAGAGGAGAAAAACTTGGAAACATGCCTGCAGTATACTGGAGTCTTAACTACTGGCCTGTGGAGGCAGATAGGTAAATGTCTGTAATTGCACCAAAGTTTCGACTTGGATATTTTATCAAGGCACTACTTGACAATATTTTCTGGGCAGTTGTTTTACTAACGCTAGCTGGCATTCCGGCAATCATGATTCTTCTATTTTACATCGACCTGCCAATAATTGATGGCCAGATTCTGACTCCATTTCTTGCATTTACGTGGATGACACATCCTGAAATGTCAGTTCCGTTAGTAAAGGCGTTCATGCAAACAGACTTTTTTAGAATTGCAGCATTTCCAGGATTTGGTTTTGGTGCATTACTTGCTGCAGGCGTGATTTTTGTTGAAAGAAAGATGCTTGCAAAACTTCAGCTTAGAGTAGGGCCATTTTACTGTGGTAAAGTAGAAGGAATTTTGCAGCTAATGAGTGATGGAATCAAACTGCTCACAAAAGAAATAATCATTCCGGCAAAGGCTGACAAGCCTATCTTTTGGGTCGCGCCACTTTTGTTTGTCGGTACAGCAGCTGCCTTTGTTTCGCTCATACCTGTGGCACCAAAGACTGTTGTTGCTGATATTGATGTTGGGTTACTTGCAGTATTTGCAATAATTGGATTCTTTCCAATAATCACGGTACTATCCTCATGGTCTGCAAACAGCAAGTATCCATTCATTGGTGGTATTCGTGCACTACACCAAATGATATCATTTGAAATACCGCTGATCTTGTCGTTGCTTGGTGTTGTCATACTAACTGGAACGCTAAATCTCTCAGAAATTGTAGAAAGCCAAGCTACTTACTGGTGGATTGCGTTTTTGCCAGTTGGCGCTATTGTATTTTTTATTGCAATGCTTGCAGAGCTTGAGCGAATTCCATTTGATCTGCCAGAGGCAGAAAGCGAAATAGTTGCAGGATGGTTGACAGAATTTTCAGGAATGATGTATGGGCTTGTGCAACTTGGGTCATATCTAAAACTTTATGCATTTGCTGGACTGTTTGTTGTACTTTTCTTGGGAGGCTGGCAGGGTCCAATGGTCTGGCCGCCATTTCCTGAAGAAATAGTTACCGAAGGAATCACCATGGGACCAGTAACCGCTCAGATCCCAGGACTACCTCTATTTTCACAAGAGATGCTAAATGGAACTTTGTGGTTTATACTCAAAACTGCAGCTGTGATATTTTTCATTTTACTGCCAAGAGGTGTGTTTCCAAGAATTAGAATAGACTTGCTGTTGCATGTAGGTTGGTACCGACTAATTGGTTTATCTTTTGTTAACATCTTTATAGCACTCGGTTTGCTTTACGCTGGAGTTCTGGGACCGGAGGGAATATTGTAAATGGGAACAGCAAGTGGAATAATCAAGGCGCTAAACTCTGGCATAAAGCACCTAGCAGTAAAGCGATTTACCCTGAGATATCCTGAGCAAAAACTCAAGTTTGTAGGGGATGGATACCAGTATGACCCAACAACAGGCGTTGGAATTGCAGGATACAAGGGTCGCCACATTTTGTTTCATGATAAATGCACCGGTTGTCAGCTGTGTGCAATAGCATGCGAAGGAGTAGCAGAGGCCATTGCAATGGTAAAGGTAAACGAAAACTGGAAACATAACAAAAAGGCTATCATGCCACAAATAGATTACGGAAAATGTGTTTTTTGTGGACTGTGCGTTGATGCTTGTCCGTTTTATGCATTATACATGACAAATGACTATGAGCTTTCCTCTTTTACAAAGGAGGGCCTAATCTATACACCATCACAACTACAAGTAAAGCCACATGTACAGCAAGACGCAGAAATCCAGATAGACGACCGGGGGGCTTCACATGGTTGATGCGACATTTCTTGCACTGTCTGTTTTGACAATTGGCTCTGCAATTGCAGCACTTGAGATGCGCTCGCTAATTTACGGCTCAATTGCACTGATGGGTGCCCTTGGTGGCGTTGCAGGATTCTTTTTGTTGCTTGATTCTCCTTTTGTTGCAATGTTTCAAATCGCAGTATATGTTGGTTCAATTGCAGTTTTGATCTTGTTTACAGTTATGCTTGTAAGACGGGAACTAATTTTCACTAAAGTCGAAGATCCAAGAAGACGATATGCGGGAATTGGGCTGATGCTTGTTCTGATGGTAGGACTTGGATCTCTGGTCATTGATTCTGGACTAAAATCGGTTACAGCAGATGAGCCACCTATTGACTTTAGATTAATTGGCGAGGACTTTTTGACATACTACTGGCCTGCACTTGTTTTGATGGCACTTATCTTAGCAGGCTCTGTTACTGGCGCACTAGTACTTGCAAGAAGGGAGGATGTTACAGATGAGCAACGAGCTGATTGATTTTTTTATTGTATCAATTGCACTTTTGGGAATTGGCATCTATGGACTAGCTGTAAAAAGAAATGCAATCAGGATGCTTTTTGCAATTGAGATCATAATTAACGCGGCAAATCTTAATCTGGTTGCATTTGCAAGATTTTTGTCACACAGCGGGGGCCAGACACTTGCACTCTTTTCTATTGCAATTGCTGCAGCCGAGGTTGCAGTAGGACTAGCACTAATCATTGTAGCATACAGGATGTACAAAAATGTCGATATTGCAGAATTTAGGAGTTTGAAAGGATAATTGGAATTTGCATTATTACAGGCAGTTTTCCTGCCTCTGTTACTCGCCCCAGTAGCATATGTTATAGGAAGAAAAGCAGGACCAAACAGTGCAACCTGGTTTACCTTTGGTGTACTCCTTTACTGTACCGTCTTGATAGTTCTTGCCGCACTTGAGGGAAAATATGAAGAACATTATCCGTGGACAAACCTGTTTGGAGAGTTTGGATTTTTGCTTGACGGGCTTGCAATTCCGTTTGCAATTATAATCTATGTTCTCTGTACCATCTTGGTACTATACTCAAAGCCATACATGGTACACAAGTTCAGGGAAAACTTTGAGCACCAGCACATCCAGTCGACTACAACTGCTGGTGGTCAGACAACTGCTGTTGTAGAGTCAGCAGCACTTGCAAGTTATGTGAACTCTCACTCTGGACTCTACTTTGCTTTGTTTTTGACATTTTCGATGGGAATGCTTGGAACTGTTCTTGCAACAAACCTCATCGAGTTTTACATTTTCTTTGAAGTGATGTTGATTCCAAGCTTCTTTTTGATTGCATTTTATGGAGATGGGCCAAAACGAAGAATTGCACTAATGTTCTTTTTCTGGACACATGTTGGTGCCGTAGTACTTCTCTTAGGATTTTTAACAATTGGACTAACGGTTGGAAGCTTTGACTTTGCTGACATTCGTGAAGCAAACATTCCATCTGATGTTGTAACGCTTGCTGCTGTTGCAATAATTATTGGTCTTGGAGTAAAGCTTGCTGCATTTCTTTTCCACATTTGGTTGCCTTATGCACACGCTGCGGCACCAACACCAATCAGCGCTCTTTTGTCTCCTGCAATGATCGGAATTGGTGCATATGGAATCTTTAGACTAGTTGTCCAGATCCTGCCAATGCAGTATGGTGAGCTTGCAATATGGCTGCATCTGTGGGGTGTTGTAACAATGATTTATGGTGGAACAATGGCACTGATGCAAGACGACATCAAGCGACTCTTTGCATATTCAAGCATCAGCCAGATGGGATACATACTCTTTGGAATTGGCTCGATGTCAGTTCTTGGCCTTTCAGGAGCTGAGATGATGTACGTTACCCACGGCCTTGGAAAGGGCCTCCTCTTCATGACAGCAGGTGTTTTGATAGTGCAGGTTGGCACTAGAAACATCTCAAAGCTTGGAGGGCTTGCAGGAAAGATGCCAATTACTGCAGTATGTGCAGTCATTGGTGCACTTACAATAATGGGCGTTCCTCCAACTAGCGGATTTATGGGAGAGTGGACGCTATTTTATGGCGCACTAGAGACAGCACTCAAGGAAGGCTCCACACTACGAATGGTAACCTTTGGCCTAGGCCTTGTCGGAACAGTCCTTACAATGTCCTATATCCTTTGGATGCTAAAACGAGTATTCTTTGGAAAGCTGCCAGAAAATCTTTCAAACGTTAAAGAGGCAAGCTATTACATGACTGCACCAATGATGGTGCTTGCAGGATTTACAATGGTAGTTGGAATTTATCCTGACATATTTTTTGATAAAATAATTCCCTACATGAGGGGGGTACTGGGGGCATAGCCTATGGCAACTGAATGGTTAGGATTTGATTCAAGTGGAATGTATGCATGGGCAGTATGGATAATTCCATTTGTTGCTGCACTGATAATGCCGGCAGTTGGCAAGGGCTCAAAAAATATTAGTGGATATGTAGCAGTTGGATTTTCGCTAATGAGTGCACTATCAGCTGCATCACTGTTGCCAGTCGCACTTGAAGCACATGAAATCCATGATCAAGTATCTTGGATATCGTCAATTGGAATAAAGGCTGGAGTACTTGCAGATCCTCTTGCCATAATCATGGCAAACGTTGTAGGATGGATCTCATTTTTGATCATGGTTTACAGCACCGGCTACATGAAGGGCGACAAGGATATAGTTAGATTTTGGTTTTGGATGTTATTCTTTATTGGATCAATGCAGCTTATCGTCTTATCAGATAATTTATTGCAGCTGTTCTTTGGATGGGAGGGAGTAGGACTTGCATCGTATGCTTTGATTGGATTTTGGTATCGT
>JAUYOQ010000300.1 GCA_030697975.1 Nitrosopumilaceae archaeon
ATCTTTTTTGGACTGATAATTTTTTTTACAGGATCAACTAGAATTTCAGAGCCAGCGCCTGGGACAGACTGTAATCCAGAATCTTTCAATCTTGAGATAATTTCTTTTGTAGACGATTTTTCAACACGTGCAATCATATCTATTTCTGATGCTGAAAGCCCATGAATTCCAACTTTTTGAAACTTTGTTCTAATCATTCTAAATGCGTCCTCATAGTATTCGACTCCAAGGTTTGGGTTATGTCCTCCCTGAATGAGCACTTGCCTAATCTTAAACAAATCCCATGCAGTTTTTACTCTGGCTTCGATTTGATCAAGGGTTAATGTGTATGCTTCATTATCTCCAGGAGGTCGATAAAATGCGCAAAACTTGCAATCTGTAATGCAGACGTTTGTGTAGTTTAGGATTATGTTATTTACAAAAGATACTTTTTTCCCAAATTGGTTTTGTGTTAGTTTTCCTGCAACAAGACCCATCAAATAAACATCATCTGACTCTAAGAGTCTGATACAATCATCAATTGTAGGTCGTTTTCCATGAAGCGAATTTTCTAAAATGTCTCCAATTTCGCTTGAATGAATTTGTTCAGTAATTTGACTCAATTAATCTGCATTTGTTGCTTTTCAAATGCTATTTAATCTTTGAGCTGTTACCAAAATGAATCAACTTGATAACTTTTGTATGATTGATTGTCTTTTTTGTGATTTCATTTTTTACGTTATTTTTAAGTAGGGCGCAAAGCGCAGAATCATTTATGGCATCTGGTCTAGAAATAAGACTCAACCGAATTTTAAGAAAAGGCAAAATGCTTTGCATCCCAATGGATCATGGCATTTCAAATGGACCAATTGAGGGTCTTGAGGATCCCCATTCAATTATTTACAAGTGTGAAAGTCATGGATTAACAAGCGTAATTATTAACAAAGGAATTCTAAAAACACTTCCAAAACCAACAAAGATTGGCATCTTGGTTCATTTCTCAAGTAGCACTTCGTTATCATCGTCGCCAAACAGAAAAATGTTGACAGGTACTGCAGAGGAGGCCTTACGTCTCGGTGCTGATGGAGTATCATTACACATCAACATTGGTGGAAAAGAAGAACCAGAAATGCTAGAGCAGCTTGGAATGACAGCAGAGCAATGTCATAAATGGAATATGCCGCTTTTAGCAATGATGTATCCTAGAGGAGAAAATATCAAAAATCCCCACGATCCTGAAATTGTAGCACATGTTGCAAGAAT
>JAUYOQ010000302.1 GCA_030697975.1 Nitrosopumilaceae archaeon
GTCTTTTTGTTAATCCACTTATTGGCAAAAAAAAATCTGGTGATTTTACAGACGAAGTTATAATAAAATCATATGAAGTATTGATCGAAAATTATTATGCTAAAAATCGATGCAAATTGGCAACATTACATACAGAAATGAGATATGCTGGACCAAAAGAAGCAATACATCATGCCATAATGAGACAGAATTATGGATGTACTCACATTATAATAGGTAGAGATCATGCTGGTGTAGGAAACTATTACAACCCATTTGCAGCACAGGACATCTTCAAAGAATATTCAGATCTTGAGATAACTCCTATTTTCTTTCCAGCATTTTTTTATTGTAAAAAATGTATTACATTTACCAATGAAAGAGTATGTCCACATGGAATAGAAACTAGAGACGAGATAAGTGGAACCAAACTTCGAGAAATGATTCAGAATGGAAAAGCACCATCAGAATTTATTCTTAGACCAGAAGTTTCACAAATTATAATGAATCACAACAATCCTTTTGTTGACTAGATTTTTATTCACGCACCATCGAACGAAATTGTGAAACACAATATCATATTAATTCTAATTTTATCATTAACTTTGAGTCCTATCTATGGTCAGTCTCAATCAAACCCATCCTTAATTTTACATACAACTGAGATACCTTACTATGAATTTAATAAAATTGCAAATGACGCACAAATCATTGAACTAGATAAAACTCATTCAGTGAGTTGGCAAATCATGATTGATAACAAGCTACTCTATGCAAATCCAAATGGCAATGCTGTAATACGATTCTATGATGCAACTATTCCGGAAAAATTCATTGAAATAGGCATGGGTAGTCTACCTGATGAAAAATTTTGGGTGGCTGCGTGGCTGCCAGAAAATGGCTATGTTGTTGTTCATAACAGACTTGAACGAGGATGGATTCCAAGCCAAAAGATTGTAGCTGCATATACAGACAATGCAGGACTTACTATCAACAATGGAGAAAGAATTGTTGTTTCCAATTTAGACATCGAAAACTTTGCAATTTCTGCCTATTCTGTATATGGAATGGAAAGTTCAACAGATCCTCCTGCACTAAATTCTGGAAATTTAATTGTTGAATTTGTTTCAGGAAATCCAGCTGAAAACCCTCTAAGCATGTTGCCTTTCGTTATTTCAGGTATTATTGGAATAATAATTGCAATTTTATTGATTCTTAAGAAGCGTTAGTTTTGTAGTATTTGCAAATTTTTTTAATTTTGCAAACATTACACATTGGTGAAATTGGTTTACAGATGTTTTGTCCAAACATAACAAAAGTGTCATTTATTTCAAGCCAGTATCTTTGTGGAACTTTTTTCATTAATTCAAATTCTGTTTCCTCAGGAGTTTTAGTATCAACAAGACCCAATCGGTTTGAGATCCTGTGAACATGTACGTCTACAGGTATGGCAGGTTTTTCAAAAGCATAAACTAGAACACAGTTTGCCGTTTTTCTGCCAACTCCAGGAAGCGTTATCAGTGTATCTAGATCATCAGGCACTTTTCCATTAAATTTTGTATTTATTATAGAAGCAACTTCAATAATCCTCTTAGCCTTTACATGATAAAACCCAATTGATCTTATTATTTTTTCAACGTCTCTAACTTTAGCATTAGCTAATGCTTTTACCGATTTGTACTTTGCAAATAATTTTCCTGCGACTTTAGTTGTATTCTCGTCCTTAGTTCTTGCTGAGAGTATGGTGCCGATTAATATGTTGAAAGGATCACCATTTTCTACGTCATGTAGCTGCCGCAGTGCTGTCATACGTGGCGGTTTTACAGCATTCATAGTTTCAATCATTCCCTTTAGGATATTTTTCATAGTAATGCTATGAAACTAATTCTCTTATAATCTACTCCTGAACTTTGAATAAACTATTTTGACTTTTGTTAGTACAAGTATTATACCACTCGCAAATGAATATGAATAATGGAATTAACAAAGGATGAAGAATCTGCACTTAAAGGAGAGAAAGGCGAAGTACTTGAACTCGCATATAGGATTTTAGTGGCTACTGGCGAGGCCATCAACGCTGATAGATTAGTT
>JAUYOQ010000307.1 GCA_030697975.1 Nitrosopumilaceae archaeon
GAAGAAGAGAACAAAATGGAGATGATAGCATGAAGACAATCATAGCTGTCATTTTATTGAGTCAAATTCCGGTGTTATCGGCTTTTGCACAAAGTGCTGATTCGCCATTTGAACGAGGTTTTGGCGATGTAAAGTTTCTTGATGCCTACTTTGGAACCGAAGATGAAAAAATGGAAATAGAGCCAGGAGACAAAAACGTCCCATTTACTGTTGTTTTAGCTAATGTAGGCACGCAAGATATTAGCGGAATTCGTGGTCAGTTGTCATTACCAATCGGATTTACCTCGGCTGCTGGTGCTGGCTCACTAATTTATGCAGACAATGATAGTAATGCTCTTGCAGGAAAAAACTTTGCACTAACATTTTTTGTAAACGTCGGCCAAGACGTTCAAATCAGACAGTATCCAGCTACTATCAAAATAGATTTTTCTAGATTACGAGAAAGTGGAACAAGAAACGCTTTCTTTGATTTTGAGTTTAAGGTAACTGGATTTAGCCTACTAAACATGCGTGCAATTGATCCATTCTTGGTTTCATTAAAAAATAATGAAGTTGTTGTCGAGCTTTCAAATGCTGGGACTGCGCCACTGTCAGGAGTTGAAGTTATTTTACAAAATACGGCAAGCACCATCTCTTCAACATCACAATCAATTTCAAATGTAGAAAATGTAGTGTTTGATCAAAATAACTGGAAGGTGGGAAGCATAGATCCAAAATCATCTAAGCTAATATCATTTAATGTATATGTTCCCGATAATCTAAAAAACGCAGTACTTCATGCGCCAATGGATATTACATTTTTTGATGCTCATGGAGAAAGAAAAACAGTTTCAAGAAGTGTTGATTTCTATGTCAGCGGACTAATTAAAACATCGATCTATAATGTACAGCTAAAGCAGCTAGGTGACAGGCAGCTAGTGATAGGCGAAATCCTCAATGAAGGTAATACTGATGGATTGTTTGCATTTGTTACCTTAGAGCCACGAGAAAATTCAAACATAAAACAACAAACACAATATCTTGATGAGCTAGAGCCAGACTCTCCTGTTCCTTTCAACATACCAATAGAGTTTGATGGTGAGCAACGAGTTGGCGAGCATGATATTAGAATCATAATAAAATACAAAGACTCGTTAAGAAATGAGCATGTCGTAACACATGATACTACGATAGATTACCAGTATCCACCAAGTATCAAACCAGACTTTGACATATTGCAGTTATCAATAATTGTAGTTGCTGTAGGCATAGGGATTTTTGCAGTCATTAAACTCAAAAAAAGAAAGCAAATAGCAAAACAAACAAGCTAAGAATATATTCAAAAACACTAGTTTTGGTTCATGAGTTGGGATGAAATCGAAATCCCAAAGGACGTACGCCCTATAATGCTTGAAAATGCAGAAGAAACTGCACTAGGGCAAAAAAACGGCGCAAAAAAACAGTACCGTTATGGGAATTTGCATATTCGCGAGCATGATGACAAATATCTTGTCCATATGGATAGAATTGATCCAAGAAAAAGTTCACTAGGCCATCTAATTTTAGATGCCCCAGAAGTGCTTGTCGGCTTGGCAAGCGCAGTAATAGGTGGCGCCAAAGTTTTTTCATACATAAACGAAAGACAAAAAAATTCTATATTTGCAAAACAAACAGCTACTGTATCAGGACTGCTTGCATCACTTGTTGTTGGATATCTGGCCTACTCGTTAGCTAAAAAACTAAAAAATTAGGTGCTGTCTTGACTACTTACCGAACTATCAAGGTTCTTGCAAAGCTT
>JAUYOQ010000319.1 GCA_030697975.1 Nitrosopumilaceae archaeon
ATGTCAAAGATAATTGGAAATGGGCACTACTGTCCCACTAAAATATCCATAAATTAGAAAAGCCCCTTTGTTTAAGCCATAATATGTCTGTCGGACCTATTAGGAACTTAAATAGCCAAAGGGGCTTTTCATATGCAATACTCTACCACAATTTTCGGTCAGCTTTTAGCATTCCTGCCAAAAGAAAAATTAAAGAAGTTTACGGGACAGCATAATTCTGAAAAATATATTAAAAAGTTAACTGTTTGGAATCATTTGGTCGTACTCCTGTATGCTCAAGCAACAGGCAAAGATTCACTTCGAGAAATCGAGACAGGGCTACTGATGAATCACAGTTCGTGGCATCACTTAGGAATTAATACTGTTTCTAAATCGAGTATTGCAAGAGTGAACAATACTCGCAGTCCAATTGTCTTTGAAAAACTATTCTATGCGCTTCTTGAGCAATGCAAATCAGTCACACAATCAAGAAAGTTTTCTTTTAATAATCCTCTGTATTCGCTTGATGCAAGTGTGGTAAATCTTTGCTTGTCGCTATTTGACTGGGCTAAATATCGTACGAAAAAAGGCGCTCTTAAAATGCATATCCTGCTAGACAACCGAACAGGATTACCAACAGTGGTTTCAATTACCGCAGGTAATGTGGCTGATGTTGTTGCTGGAAGAAATATGGAATTTAAACTGGAATCCGGAAGTATCCTTGTATTTGACCGTGGATATCTAGATCATGATTGGTGGTATCGCATTGATCAGCAAGGACTATTCTTCGTTACAAGACCGAAGAAGAATACAATTATTATCGTTTCAGAAAGAAGAAAAACCTTGGAATCAAATATTTTAGGTGATGATACTATTTGGATTGGTCATCCATGTGAACCAAAATACAAAAAAGAATTAAGGCGAGTTAGGTATTTAGACGAGAAACATGGAGAGTATGTTTTCATTACAAACAATTTTGTTTTGACTGCTTCTGAAATTGCGCTCATATACAAAGAACGATGGCAGATTGAACTATTTTTTAAATGGATCAAACAAAATCTTAAAGTGAAAACATTTCTTGGCACAAGCAAGAATGCAGTTATGAATCAAATTTGGGTGGCTATGATTTACTACTTACTACTTTCATATATTAAATTCCAAACCAAGATGCTTAGAAGCCTCTTGGAGCTCTCTTGGATGATCAAAGAGACTGTACTGGTACGAAGACCATTGATTGATATCCTTTCTTTGACACCTACATCAATATCTAAATTCAGTGACGAAAGCTATGTTCCAATGACACTGTTTTGAGTTTAATGGGACAGCAGTGGCAATTTCCACGCCTCGTTCAGATTCTACCACTTGCTTTTGCATATCAGCTTGCGCTGTCATGTTGGAAAGTT
>JAUYOQ010000320.1 GCA_030697975.1 Nitrosopumilaceae archaeon
TCCTTTTCATCAATTTTTGTGTCTGCCTTGACTTTTCCTGTAAGAATTCCAGATGCATCAGGCACTCGAACTAGGATGCCAACATTTTTTCTTTCACCGTTTTCAATAAGCTCGTTTCCAGGTGTTTGTTCTAAAATGTTGTATACGGTTTGGACGGCTGAAACATTTTTTCTGTTCATTGCTTCAAGGCCTTCTTGTGTCCATCCGATGGCAGGTCCTAGCGCAACTTGATACGTTTTAATTTTTCCTTCTATAATTTTTTTATCTAATGTTTGAAAGATCTCATCATCTCTTATGTGATTTAATTTTGGATTGTGCAAACCATAAACATCGATATAGTCTGTCTGAAGCCGCTTTAGACTATTTTTTAGTGCATTTTCTGTAAAAACAGAATCAAATCTTTGCGGTAGCTCTTTGTGGCCAATTTGTTCAACATTTTCAAAATCATAACCATATTTTGTAGAAATTATTATCTCGTCTCGCATTTCTTTAAAGACTTCACCAATTAGCTTCTCACTTTTTCCTTTTCCGTACATGTCTGCAGTTTCAAAGAAGTTTATGCCAAGGTCATATGCTTTTTTTAGCATGCGTTTTGCTTCATCATCTTCGATTTTTTTGCCCCACCAGTCAAGGGCAATAGTCCATGCCCCAAACCCTATCTCAGAAACTTTGATTCCACTTTTTCCCAAAATCTTGTATTTCAATTCACAATCTCCTTGAATTCTTTTAATTTTGAATCAAGAACTGTATCACTCAAAACAGCTTTTCCAGAAGCAATGTTTGCATTTATGTCTATCCAAGATTTGCAACCATGATATTCAGATTTTATTGGAATTTCAAATTCTGGAATTCTAAAAACCTTCAGAAATACTGCCTTTATTGGTTTGTCTGGCATCCAATCAACTCGAGTTTTGATATATGAATCACTCCAGATGTGAAATGAAGACAATGCATTGATTTTTTCTTTTGAATCTATATCTACATCAGCTAGAACCTCAGCATACGATGTTATTTTATTATGACTGTCTTTTGGTGGATTTTTTCTTACCTCATCAAGATATTTTTGGTATTGTGGTTTGATATGTTTTTGATCTTGATGTTCAAATGTTGGAAACAAAAGAAATTTTTTTGATTCAATTTTAAATCCAGAATCAGTTTCTAAGATCCCACCTTTTCGTAAAATAACTGTCTGATCTCCACTTTCTAGTGCCTTAACTATGGTGGCCCACTCCTTTAACGCACTCATTTATCCAAGACTAGCTATTAGAGGAATAATATCCTTTTTAACACCAACAATCATTGGCGTATCGACTTTGATGTAACGCGAAACTTTGGTTTCTCTTAACTCCATAATCAGATTTTGAAATGAATGGAGATCATCTGTTTCAAAAGCTAGCATAAATTCTGCATCATGAATTCCAAAAGAATATGTCGTATTGAGGATAACCTGCGGATATTTCTTGCCAATCTGAATGTGTTCATCCATCATTTGTTGTCTTTCTTGGACAGGAAGCAGGTACCACTCGCGTGTTTTGATAAATGGATACACTATGACGTATTTTTTCTGTTCTTCTCCTGCAAGC
>JAUYOQ010000321.1 GCA_030697975.1 Nitrosopumilaceae archaeon
TTTACAAGCCTGAAAAATGCTGTTAATGCAAGTGATGTGTTAAAGTCATTACTTAGTGCAGAATCAAATTCAGAGCTACATTGCAAAACAGTTTCTTCGATTGCTTTGTTTTGGCCTTTTCCTTCGGCAAGTAACAATTCATAATAGCATGTTTCAACCTGTCTCCATTTCACAATGTTTTCTTTTAGAAGATCTTCTGAATAATCAATTGGTTTTGAATAGTGACCTGAAAGACAAAATAATCTAATGATGTTTGGGCCATATTTTTGCAAAACATACTTGACTGTTCTGATGTTACCAAGTGATTTTGACATTTTTTCGCCATTTATTGTAACCATTCCTACATGCATCCAGATCTTTGCAAATGGCTTTGATGTAAAAGATTCAGACTGTGCAATTTCATTTTCATGGTGGGGAAATATCAAATCTCTTCCACCACCATGAATCTCAAAATTTTCACCAAGGTACTTTATGCTCATAGCAGAACACTCGATATGCCAGCCTGGCCTTCCTTTGCCCCACGGACTGTCCCATAATGGAGGTTCTTCTGAAAATTTCCATAATGCAAAGTCAAGCGGATCATTTTTTGTCTCATCAACATCAACTCGCGAGCCAGAAATTAGATCATCAATTTTTTTCTTTGATAATTTTCCATAAGCTGAAAACTTTGAAACGGCAAAATACACTCCATTTTTTGTCACATACGCAATTTTCTTTTTTACAAGTGAGTCAACCAAAGTAATCATGTCCTTGATGTGCTCTGTAGCCTTTGGGTATCTTGTTGCCCTTTTTACATTGAGTGCATCAAAATCACGAAAATACTCTTCAATGTATCGTACGCTAATATCATAGGCTGTTGCGCCTTCCTTTTGTGCACGATCGATTAAATTATCATCAACATCGGTAAAATTCTGTATAAACTCAACTGTGATTTCTTTTGATTCAAGAAAACGTCGCAATACATCAAATACTATTATGGTTCTTGCATGGCCAATATGTGCCTCATCATAAACAGTTACCCCACAAAGATAGATTCGT
>JAUYOQ010000328.1 GCA_030697975.1 Nitrosopumilaceae archaeon
TCTTGATTCCTTTTTTTCTTGCAATGCCAGCAAACACAAATTTGTCTAGCCCTTCAGGAACCGGTGCAACTGCTGAAAAAATTGTTGCGGGATCTCCGCCAATTACTATTGCCGCCTCGATTTTTTCTCCTTTTTCTTTTGTTATATCATGATGGTGTGCTCCACGTTTGTGTTTTTGCCAATGCATTAACGCATGCTTGCTGTCAAGAACTTGCATTCTGTAAACTCCAAGATTTCTGACACCTGTTTCTGGATGTTTTGTAACAACAAATCCGAATGTTATGAATCGTCCGGCATCTTTTGGCCACGTTTTTAGAATTGGAAGCTTATCAAATGACGGAGAATCATCAACAATTTCTGTTACTGGTCCGTCTCTTTCTAACTTTGGAAAAATATCGCCCATTTTTGCAAGCTCTGGTAGTTTTTTTATCTTGTTTAAAACACCAGAAGGTACTTCCATCTTTGTCATATCTACAATTCGTTGACCGATTTCTGTAAAGTCTGATGTTTCAAGACCAATCTCAAGTCTTTTTAGTGAGCCAAACGCATTTCCTAAAACCGGCATATCATAATTTTTCACATTTTCAAAAAGAAGCGCAGGACCATTTGCATACATTGTCCTTCTAAGAATTTCTGCGATTTCTAGATCTGCATCAACTTGTGTAGTTATTCGTTTAAGTTCTCCTGCTTTTTCAAGTTCATCAACAAATTGATGAATATCATCAAGAGTCACGAATCCATATGAAGGCGCTGACAGTATAAGCTTAACTAGATTTATCTAATAATGCAATTTTTGGAAAAAAATTTAACACATGTGTTTTAATTACTAATACAAGGTTCTCATACGTTGGACGAGCAGAAAAAGTGTGCAGTATGCAAGGGCACTGGAACAATTGAGCTACTTAATTCACAATGTCCCTTCTGTAATGGAACAGGCGAATATTCAAAGACAGCAGAAAGCTATCTAAAATCGCATATCTGCCAGTGTATATTTTTGGATAGGAAAACCTGTCCGTTGTGTACAAAAAAATGTCATCACGATACTCCTAACAAACCAAAAATTTTGCTAGGTCCAGTTTAGTAATTTGTTTTAATTAATTGGAGGAAGCTCACTTTTTTTGTCGTGGCCTCCAGAACCAAACTTACAGTAAAAACACAAATCAGATTGCATGTAAGTTAGTTTTTCAATTTGTATTGCACCAATCTTTAATGCAATTTTTGTTAGCAGTCTATACTTTAGTGGCATTGACGGTATTACCTCTTTCATGTATACATCATGATGATCGGGGCAGAACTTTAGAGTGACCTTTGCTGGTTCCTTGCTTGTTTGATTAATCGTTTTTGCAACGTTGATTTGCTCCCGTATGTATTCATGTTTAGGGCAAGGACAGTTTTTTCCTCTAGGGTGATTGTAAGCAGGCGTATTCTTCCAATCAAATCCGGGATATTCTTTTTCAAAATCGTCCAATAATTAACATACTTCTCAATTGTTTATAAAACTTGATCAGTTTTTCGAGTTTGAATTAAACATAATGTAAATAAACCCCTCCTCATCAAAAGAAGCCACATGTCAAAGAAACCAAGTTCAAAAACTACAAAAAAGGATCTTGAAGCAAAAATTGCTGGACTTGAAGCAAGAATAGCTCAGCTTTCTAAAGTATCTGCTAAACCATCAACACAAGCACCACCTCCACCAAAACAACAAGTACCTCCACAACCAAAACCATCAGCCCAGACACTGCCTCCACCAGCTGCAAAACCAGTTTGGGAGCAATGGAAGGATGTTCCAATGGGCAACTGGAATATTCAAAAAACAAAGGTGCCAGGCTATGTTAGTGCTCCAAACAGATACTATGCAAGTAGAGTTGTTCTTCGTGCTGATGTTCCAACCAGTAATTGGAATCTTCAAAAACCAAAAGTGCCAGGCTATACGCAACCATCAAACAAGTATTTTGCT
>JAUYOQ010000331.1 GCA_030697975.1 Nitrosopumilaceae archaeon
GGTCTTTTGACATATTCTGCATCTGAACCAATTCAGCTAGTAGCACTACATGGTCCACTAGCAGAAGGCGAAGATGCTGGACAGGCAATATGGACACCAGATGGCACGACAAAGTTTGCGCTGACCTTTATCGATCCAGAAACCTCTATGGGAAGCTGGATGTTTACAGGTAACGCACTAGCAGTACACACACTAAATACTGAACCATTCACTGTAAGCTACTCTGTTAGCTATATGGAAAATGAAATGTCTGATACAGTAAAGACAGAAACAATCACATCAATGGTAGATCCAGGAGTTGGTCATGAGACACATCAGCTTGCAATAATTTTGCCACCAAGTGACAAAACATACAGCGGTCTTTTGACATATTCTGCATCTGAACCAATTCAGCTAGTAGCACTACATGGTCCACTAGCAGAAGGCGAAGATGCTGGACAGGCAATATGGACACCAGATGGCACGACAAAGTTTGCCTTGACATTTGTAGATAGTAAAGCCGCAGCTGGAACATGGAAATTTGCTGGTAACGCATTAGCAGTACATACACTAAATACTGAACCATTCACAGTAAGTTACTCTGTAGTTGCAGGTCAGTAAACAAAACAACCTTTTCTCATTTTTTATTTTTTTTAGAATAATATCTTATTTCATATTCAAAATCAAGTAAATTCATTACAGTTTAATAGAGAATATTTGGCTTTACCGATTAAGCGGTTGTCGTACAGCTTGGCCAATATGCGGGATTGCCAATTCCGCGACCCGGGTTCAAATCCCGGCAACCGCACCATATTTTTACTATCAAACTTGTTTTTTACCTGCTTCTAGGCTCTTTTTTATTATTGCAAGTGCGTTAACTGCCTTTTCTGGTTTTGGCAGCTGAATCATAAAGATATTTTCCTTGCCAAGCTCAGGTGGTGAAGATAAGGCAAGCATTGCAGTTTTTGCAAGCAAATCGAAAAATTCCAAAGACTTGTTTGCATAAAGCAAAATCTTTTCGCTAATATCACCTATTGAAAATGTCAGACAAATCTCAACAAAGACATGACCCAAGCCATCTTGTAAAATATTTAGATTGGTATCAACTGAGACTGGCCTTCCAGCTATTCTGCCTAGTATTGTCTCAAATTTTTTTTCAGGAAATATTATACATGGAACCTCGGTTTTGTTGAAATTAAATGTTGTAATTTCTTTGTGTGTTTTGGAAAGTAGTCTTTCTAGTTCATTATTTGACATGTTCTCAGGCCTTTGCAAGTTTTGGAATTACTTTATCTCCGGCCTTTATTAAAAATGGAGAGATAAAGGCAGTAATTATAGAAATTACTCCCATCAATGGAAAGAGAAAAGGGCTTACAACTCCAAGATCAACGCCAGACTTTATAATCACAATTGAAAATTCTCCTCGTGGTGCTGCAAGTGAAAATGCAGAACGAAGCGATTTTTCCTTATCTAATCTAAACAACAGGTTTCCAATCATGTTTCCACCAAACTTCATTCCTATTGCAACTGCAATAAGCACGATTGCAATTACGATATAGTTTTGAAGCATGCTAATATCCATAAGGGCGCCTACAGATACGAAGAAAATTGCAACAAACATGTCCTTAATAGGACTTGAAATTATCTTTGAGACCTCGGCTGACTTTGATTCTGCTACTAAAACTCCTGCTAAAAATGCACCAATTGCTACTGATAAACCTACAATATTTGCAAGTAACGCATAACCAAAACAGATACCAAGTACGCTAAGAAGTAAGATCTCGCGGTTTTCTGCACTTGCAACTCGGTCAATTAGTTTTGGTATAACTTTGGTTCCAATAGTAAAGGTTCCAATTATCAATGCAGCCGCAACAGCTGATACAACTGCAACGCTTTCAATTGAGACAGCACCTACAAGTGCGATTGATTCTAGTGAAGCAATTAAAATGACTGCAATGACGTCTTCTACAATTAAAATGCCCAAAACAAGAATTGATGATTCTTTTTTTATCACACCAGTGTCTTCAAAAATTTTTATAATTATTGCAGTGCTGCTAATTGATAGCGCTGCAGCAAGAAACAACGAGTCCATAAACTTGAGACCAAGCATGGATGAGGCAAAAAACACCAAACCTAATGTTGAGAAAAGACCAAGCGTTCCAATTCCTATAGCTGTTCTTCCAATAGCACGTATTTTCGAATATGGAAATTCGATGCCAATGACAAAAAGCAATAAAATAATACCAATTTCGGCAAAAACGTTCAGAACCGAAACATCAGATAATATTCCTAGTGAACCAGCGCCACTTTGAAAAGGATCAGCTGGTAATAATGAGGTCCACAGTGGTGAGAGTGGGCCAATTAACATTCCTGCAAACAAATAACCAATTATCAATGGCTGTCTGATTTTGAAAAAAGCAAGCGTTACAATTGCTGCTAAAATCATGATAATTGCCATATCGGTGATGAATGTATTGTGAGGAAGCTCAGGCGTTATTCTTTCTACAATATTTGTGATTTCTTCGTTAATGCTAGTTTGAATTCCAGAGTCTTCAATCTGAAGAAAAAAATTTTGCATTAAATGGCTTAGCCTAATTTAGCTAATAACATTTTAGTTTTTTCTAATTCCAGTAAACGGAGCATTGAGAATCTTTTTTCTTGTCATTTTAACAACCTCGTAAACTGCATCCCTGATATCTGAAGCAGAGTTGCCTGTTAGTCTAACAAGTATTCCTAAATCATTAGGGAGAATTGATGCCCCAAAAGAAATTTTTGCGATATTTTGCAGGCTAGAGTTGATTTCATCACATAGTTCTGTCACATAGTCTCTTTTTGTGATTATGTATATCGTGCCTACAACGGTTTGCTTTCCAAGAATCCCAAAAGTGTTGAGATTTTGTTTTTTTGGCTCAAGCATTGCAACATCTACAAATCTAATCTTGTCTTGACTTTTTGCCAGAATTTTTAGATAACAAATATCGTATTCAAAAGACTCGTTCATGGCAGTTCGTCCGGGTACAATGATTTCAGAGTAAATCATTGAAGCATTATCATGTACATCAAGTGAAACCTTTTGGTAGAATCTGGAATTTCTATATGGGATTATCTGATCTGGAATAAATTCAAGATAACAATTCTCGCCTACTGTTACATTGACTAGCTGTGTTGCAAAGTTTGAATCCATCTTGTAGAGCCGTGTTGCGCCTTGTGTAGTAAGATGAGCTACTGCATTATCCTTTAAGGAAATATCCATCCTATACCTGTCACC
>JAUYOQ010000050.1 GCA_030697975.1 Nitrosopumilaceae archaeon
AAGAAAAAACAATTTGGAAAGAAACGACAAATTATACCGCAAAGTGTAAGGATGATGCAAGAAAAAACATATCCTTACACCTTTAACAGCTATGACAAAAAAACAGGGCGAGTCTTGATTACTCCACGTGGACCTGATCCAGTTTTTTATGGAGTACGTGGTGAAGATCCACAAACTGTTGTTAATGCGTCGAAACTAATTCAAACAAACGAAAAACTAGACGGTTATTTGGTCTTTAAAACAAATCAGGGAACAAACGACCATCTAAAAAACAAGCTTGACATTTCAGAACTAAAACCATATACATCTGGAATAATCAGTGGCACAATCTCAAGCAGACCAAAAATCGAAAAGGGAGGACACGTGTTTTTTTCTCTTGCTACAAAAGATTACAAAATAAATTGTGCAGTGTACAGACCAACGAAAATTACTACAGTTGCATTAGAACTTGCTGTTGGAGACAAGATTTGTGTAGGTGGCGGAATAAGAAAAGCATCAAAAAAACACAACCGTACATTAAATGTTGAATTTATCGAGATCTTAAAGCTTGAAAAACGATACAAAATGACAAATCCATCATGTGGCAATTGTAATAAAAAAATGAAATCAAAGGGAAAAAACCAAGGATTTGAGTGCATAAAGTGTCAAAGCAGAGCATACAAAAAAATTAGAACAGAAATTCCAAGAAAGATTGAATCAAAATTATATGTGCCGGCAGTAACTGCACACAGACACCTTACTCGCCCCTTGCAAAGAATTGGAAGAACAAGTCATGATGTAAGGATTAACAAGTCTATTCCATGGTTTTGTGTTTTCGCAAATTAAAAAAACTATAGCGGGGAGTAGATTTGAACTACTGATTTTCGGGTGTCTCATCAATTATGATTATGAGCCCGACGGGATGACTTAGCCCTTTGAGCAAGTCTGACTTCCCCACCCCGCTAAGTGACAAAAGGTTTTGGGCCGTATATACGCGTTATTAAAAATCTGCAAATGATTAATAGTATTTACAAAGTTTTTTTCTTGTGAACAAAAAATTAAGAATTGC
>JAUYOQ010000003.1 GCA_030697975.1 Nitrosopumilaceae archaeon
TTTTTTTTTAATGAACTTTGTTCTAAAACTGGGATCAAACCTAAATGTCGTGATTCAAGTATAAAGTCAGAGTTTTTTGGAATAATTCCAAGAATTGGAACTTTTGATTTTTCAAGTGCTTGTCTACATAATAGTTCATGCTTTTTACTTCCTATTTTGTTGATAATTAATCCGATAATGTTGGAATTTCGATGAAATTTTGTATATCCTAACGCTGTTGCCGCAATGGAGCGAGCTGTCTTGCTTGCATCTAAGACAAGTATGACAGGCGATTTTAGAATGGATGCAACATGATGTGTGCTGGCAAAATTTGATTTTCCAGAAAAGCCGTCATAAAATCCCATAACTCCTTCAATTATAGAAATAGATGATTTTGAACTCTTGACAAAACTCTTGACTACACCATTTTTACCCATTAACCATACGTCTAAGTTTCTAGCATCATTACCAGAAATTGCAGAAAGATAGCTTGGATCTATATAATCAGGACCAACTTTAAACGGTTGTACTGTATATCCGCATTTTTTCATTGCATAAATGATCGCTGTTGTAATTGATGTTTTACCAATACCACTTGTAGTGCCAGCTATCACAATTCTTGGGATTTTCAATTTTGATTATTATTTCAAATTTTAATTTAAATGGATGGCTATGCTTTTTGCTAATCTTTTTAGTTATAAGCCATATATCAACAACATGGGAAAGGATGGTTTAGTCATAGTATATACTGGCAAAGGAAAAGGCAAGACAACTGCAGCACTAGGTATGGCATTAAGAGCCGTTGGTCATGATCATAAAATTTGCATGATCCAGTTCATCAAGGGTTCGTGGCATTATGGTGAAATGACTTCATCAAAACTACTTGAACCACAATTTGAGCTGGTTGCTGTTGGAAAAGGATTTGTAGGTATTTTAGATGATAAGAGTCCTCGTGAAGAACATGTAAAGATAGCACGAGAAGCTGTACAGATTAGTAGGGAAAAAATTCAATCAAAAAAATACGATATTGTGATTTTAGACGAGATAAATTATGCTGTAAATCTTGGATTAGTTGAAGTAAATGATGTACTAGATTTAATT
>JAUYOQ010000339.1 GCA_030697975.1 Nitrosopumilaceae archaeon
GGTATGGAAGGAAGGCAGATTCATAAAAAAAGTTTGCGTCAAAGTGAAAACAAAAGAAGGAGAAAAATCTTACAAGTTTGGTGTATTTAGTAATGGAAGCTGGCTTGAAACATTACAAGAAACACTAGAACAATACAAAAATCAATAATTGATATTTACGCTGTCTAATCTCCAGGATTGTCTAACAAAGGTATTTTCAAGTGCTGATCCTTTTTTAGCAGTTGCTTCCAAAAGGCCTGTCCATGCTATCTGAGCACCACAATCGCCAGCAAACTGTTGTGGTACAACATAAAATTTACAGTTTTGTCTTTTGCATATGCTTTTTAGCATGTTTGATAAACGCTTGTTTGCTGCAACACCACCAACTACCATCAGTTCTTTTTTCTTTGTAAACGAAAGCGCTCGTTCGGTTGCCTCACTAATCATTGCAAATGCAGTTTCCTGTAAGGAAAAACATGCTTTTTCTTTTTGTGATGAGATAGATTTTGTTGCAGATAAAAGGCCGGAAAATGAAACATCGTTTCCTTTGACAACATAAGGCAATTGAATATAGGTGCTAGTTTTTGCTGCCAACTCTTCGATGTTTTTCCCACATGGAGAGGCAAAGCCAATTGATCTTCCGAATTGATCCAAGAGCTGACCTAAGGTAATGTCTAGAGTCTCGCCAAATACTCGCCATTTTTCTTTCATAAATGCAAGAAGCATGGTATGACCGCCTGAAACAAGTAACACAAGTGGATCTTTTGCTCCAGTCAACAATTTTCCAAGATCAATGTGTCCTATTGCGTGATGTACCGGATAGAGTGGTATTTTATAGTATGATGCTAATGAACGAGCCACTACTGCTCCAACTCTAAGACATGGTCCCAATCCAGGTCCTGCAGCATATGCAATAATATCCAAATCCTTTATCTTGATTCTAGCTTGTTGCAGAGAATCGACAAGCACCTTTGTAGAGCTTTCTATGTGATGCCTTGATGCCTCACGTGGATGAATGCCTTCGCCCTCAGGAGGCCTGTAAATTTTTCTTACATCAGAATGTATTTTCCCATTTTTTTCGACTACTGCACAAGCAAATGTGTGAGCAGTGCTTTCAATTCCCAAACACAGCATACTATCCTCTACTCAAGCTTGACACTATTTTTATTACATCGCCATTTTTTAGCGTGTAGTCTGATCCAATTCGTTGCTTTGTTTTGACATCAATTGCATACAAAAACCCTTTTTCAAGATCTTTATGGATTGAGCTTGCAAGGTCTTTTGTAGTAGAGCTTACAGGCAACAGCTTTGCATCAGGAAGTATTTCTCCGTTTTTGTTTGATAGTTTTGTTTCATCTTCTACCGGATACACAACTATTTGTTTTAGGATATCAAAGACAACTGTATTTAGTATGTTTTGAATTCCTGTTGACTTTAGTTTTTCTAAAATAGTTTTTACAACATCTAGTGCTTTTTGTTGTTCATCAGTGATCTTTACATTTTCATTTATTACAAATCTACTATCTCCAGGCATGTAGGTGATTAATCCTGCCTTTGTTGCTTTTTTTAAGAGTAGTTCTGCTTCTGCACTACACGCTACGGATCTTTCTTTTATTTTATATAAAATAGCTAAATCTTTACAGAGATCTGCTTTGTTTGCAGCAATCAGCATAGGTTTTGTTTTTTTTCGTAGCGCTTTAACAAAATTATCAAGATCTAAAGCATTCCAGTCTGATGTTTTTTTACTCAGCAAATCCAAATTTTGCAATACAGCACTAATTTCATAGTCTTTAATGCCTAAACCGCTAAAGCGTTTTGCAATACCATCAACAAGTTTTGTAGTTTTTTGTTCTATTTCTTTTATCAACTTGCTCCATTCTCGTTCTAAAATTTGTTTAAACCAGTGATCAAACTCGTTTTCAACAAATTCTATGTCTTCAAGTGGATCATGTGTACCTATAGGAACTGGTTGTCCCTGTATGTCTGTTGAACCCGAAATATCCACTACATGAATTAATACTTCGGCTTGTCTTGAATCATCTAAGAATTGATTGCCAAGTCCTTTTCCTTCATGTGCGCCTGGAATTAGTCCTGCAATATCAACTAGTTTTACTGGAATCAAACGGGTTCCTTGCAGACACAAGGAGTTTTTGTGCGGAATACCAAAAAATTTACAAGCGCAATCTGTGTGCACATATGCTATTCCAACATTTGGCTCTATTGTGGTAAATGGATAATTTCCGATTTGAACCAGAGTTTCTGTTGCTGCAGAAAAAAATGTTGACTTGCCAACATTTGTCTTGCCTAAAAGACCGACTTGCATGACGAGCTAATCTGATTTGTACTTATTAGTATTACAGAAATTGTTTAATCTACTTTGCTAGTTGTTATTTCATGTCTCTAGTAATAACAGGCAACCCAGGAGTTGGAAAACACACTGTATCAAAAATACTAGCAAAAAAACTCAATTACAAAATTTTAGATATAAATAAAATCGCACTCAAATCAGTAAATGTTAAAAAAAGTTCTGGTACTGTGGATATAGATACTAGGAAATTGAAAAGCGTTATTAAAAAAATACTAACAAAGAAATCACTTGTCGTGGGTCACCTAGCACCTTATGTTCTAACAAAATCTCAAGTTAAAGCTGTAATAGTATTAAGAAAGAACCCCTACAATCTTATTTCAGTATATAAAAAAAGAAAATATACCCATCAGAAAATGATAGAAAATCGGGATAGTGAAATTTTGGGTGTTATAGCTTATGATTCAATTAAAAAATTTGGCAAAAACAAAGTGTATCAAATTGATGCTACGAAAAAACCACTTGCCACGATTGTAAAGAAAATACAATCAGTTTTTGAAAATGATTTTAAACAAGATAAAGTTGATTGGCTAACTCTAGTTGTGCACAAAAACGATTTAAAAAAATTCTTTTCGTATTAATCAAAGGTGTGCTATTTTGTTTGAGATTATAAAAAGCGATCTTGCAGGAAGAATTGGAATATTACATACCAATCATGGCAAAATTGAAACACCTGCCTATGTTCCTGTGATACATCCTGTAAGACAGGCAATAGCTACATCTAAGATACGTGAAATTGGTTTTGATCTTGTAATTACTAATGCCTTTATCACAAGAAACTATTATGGGCAAGACGCAGTAAAGCGTGGCATCCATGACATAATAAAATTTGATGGTGCAGTAATGACAGATTCTGGTGGATACCAGGTGTTAGAATATGGAGATGTTGATGTATCTCCTTTTGAGATTGCTGATTTTGAAACTAAAATTGGTTCTGATATTGCAATTCCTTTGGACAAACCAACAGGATTTGGTCTGCAAAAAAAGAAAGCAAGATCTTTTGTTGAGCAGACATTAAAGGCAGCAAAAAAAACAATTGAACAAAAAAGTAATAATGGTCAAATCTGGGTAGGACCAATTCAAGGTAGTGAACATTTCGAGCTGGTAAAAAAATCTACGACATCACTTGTTGACTATGGATTTGAGATGTTAGCGCTTGGAAGTCCCGTGGAGTTTATGGAATCATACAATTACAGATTGCTTGCAGATATGATAATTACTGCAAAAAAAAGTATGCCACTTTCATTGCCATTGCATTTGTTTGGAGCTGGACATCCTCTTACGATTCCGCTTGCAATAGCATTAGGATGCGATACATTTGATTCGGCATCCTACATACTATATGCAAGACAGGGCAGGTACATATCAGAAGATAAGACCACACACATATCCAAAATATCGTACTTTTCCTGTACTTGCGAGGTTTGTTCAAAATTTACTCCAAAAGAGCTTTTTTCTATGAAAGAGGAGCTACAAATAGACAAAATCGCACTTCACAATCTCTATGCCATAAAATCAGAGGTAGAAAGAGTCAAAGAGGCCATCTTTGAGGGCAGGTTATGGGAGTATATTAATAAAAAAATTCGGGCACATCCAAGGCTTTTTGAATGTGGCGAGACTTTTACGAATAATTCAGCGTATTTTGCTAAAACTACGCCTCAGTTTAAAAATAAAGCAATATTTCTATTTGCAAGAGAGGACCAGTTCAGACCAGAAGTTATTTCTTATCATGATATTGTCCGCAAATTTAAAACAAAGAAAAAAACCTTAGTTATTACGTCTGAGCCAACTATAAAGCCAGCTTATCTATCACGGGAGTACACTATACTAAAAAAGAAATTTGATCACGCTTCTGTTCAATTTTGTTATTGCAATCCTTTTCTTGGAGTGATTCCGTTTGAAATTTCAGATATTTATCCAGCTTCACA
>JAUYOQ010000011.1 GCA_030697975.1 Nitrosopumilaceae archaeon
TTGCGAGATTACATAGGCGATGTAGAAACACATGAAGGCCCAAACTTAGACATTTTTCATAATGATAAAACAACAATAATTGTAGCATGTTCAAAACTTGATTTTGAAAATCTAAAGAAAAACAAAAAGGATGCTGAAATCATCATTATAAAAACAAACCCATTGTGTGAGATCATACAATAAGGATAAAATTTAGCAGAAAATGTTGATTGGTTAGATTATGAACAATGATGAAAATATACCAGTTGATCTTAATTCTGATGAATCAAACGAACAACAAACTAAAACAGATTCCTCAAAAAAAATCAAAGATTCAATAGATTTAGAAACTAACCCTCAACTAAAACCTCACGAATTATCCATAGATGAATTAAAAATACTATTAGAAAAAGACAGGCATAGTCTTGCTATTTGTGAAGAACGGCTGAAGCGCTCACTAGCTGATTATCAGAATTTAGAACGAAAAATAAAATCAAACATAGAAAATGGTGCTAACATAAAAATTGATAAATTTATGGTGAGTTTTTTACAAATTTATGATGATCTAGTACGTGCAAAAAATGTATTAGTCAACGAAAAAATAAATGTTGAAGGTTTAGAGGGGATCTTAAGAAACATGGATTCGCTTTTAGAACAATACGATATAGTTCCTATAGATGCACTTGGAGAAATTTTCAACCCAAATTTACATGAAGCAATATCAGTAATAGAAGATGAAACCCTAGATGAAGACACTATTACAAAAGAAATCAGGAAGGGATATATTTCTCATAACAGGGTAATTAGACCAGCAATAGTAGAAATATCAAAAAAACCTAAATTTGTAAAACTAGACGGTGAAGAAAATGGCTAAAATAATTGGAATTGATCTAGGTACCAGTAATTCTGCCGCTGCAGTTATGATGGGTGGCAAACCAACTATAATTTCAGCTGCTGAAGGTACATCAATAGGCGGTAAAGCCTTTCCATCTTATGTAGCATTTACCAAAACTGGTGAACTTTTAGTAGGCGAACCAGCACGGCGACAAGCCATTACAAACCCTGACAATACGGTAGTTGCAGCAAAAAGGAAGATGGGAACAAACTATGTTTTCAAAATACAAGACAAGGAGTATAAACCACAACAGATCTCCGCATTTATTTTGCAAAAAATTAAAAGAGATGCCGAAGCATTTCTTGGAGAAAAAATCGAAAAAGCCGTTATCACAGTACCTGCATATTTTGACGATAATCAACGTCAAGCGACAAAAGATGCAGGCACAATAGCAGGATTAGATGTTGTAAGAATTATTAATGAACCGACTGCTGCGGCATTAGCTTTTGGTTTAGATAAATCAAAAGAAGACATGAAGATACTCGTGTTTGATTTTGGAGGAGGAACACTTGATGTTACTATTATGGAAATGGGGGGTGGAGTATTTGAGGTGATGAGTACTTCTGGCGATACACAACTTGGAGGAACAGACATGGATAAAGTAATCATAGACTATGTTGTTAATGATTTTAGGAAAAAAACTGGCATTGATCTAACAAAAGACAATGTTGCAATGACTAGAATCAGAGAAGCGTCAGAAAAAGCAAAAATTGAATTATCATCTGTTATGGAAACTGAAATTAATTTACCATTTATATCACATGACCAATCATCTGGCCCAAAAAATTTAGATCTTCAATTAACTAGGGCCAAACTTGAAGAATTGATTAATCCAATCGTAGAAAAATGCAGATCGTCAGTTGAAAAAGCATTAGAGGACGCAAAACTTCCAAAATCGGATATTTCACAAATTGTATTGATCGGAGGACCTACTAGAATTCCACTAGTAAGAAAGTTTGTTGCCTCTGTAATTGGAAAAGAATCAGAGGCTGGTGTTGATCCTATGGAAGCAGTTGCATTAGGTGCAGCAATTCAAGCAGGAATTATAGCAGGTGATGTCACAAGTGACATAGTTTTACTCGATGTCACTCCTCTAACGCTTGGAATTGAAACATTAGGAGGTGTTCGTGAACCACTTATTGAAAGAAACACAACAATTCCAACATCAAAAAGTAAAACTTTCACAACCGCAGCAGATAATCAAACTGCAGTCACAATTCATGTTGTTCAAGGGGAAAGACCTATGGCAGCTGACTGTATTTCACTTGGAAGCTTTAATCTAACAGACATTCCACCTGCTCCAAGAGGTATTCCACAAATAGAAGTTAAATTTGATATTGATGCTAATGGAATTATCAATGTAACTGCAAAAGATCTTGGAACTAAAAAAGAAGAGAAAATAACAATTGAATCTCGTTCTAAACTATCAAAAGACGAAATTGAAAAACTTAAACAAGAT
>JAUYOQ010000013.1 GCA_030697975.1 Nitrosopumilaceae archaeon
CTTGAGAGATACATTCCATCAGTTACTATAATTGGTTCAATGGTACTTGGATTGATAGCTGGGGTTTCAGATGTATTAGGCGTGTTTGGTTCAGGAATTGGCATCTTGCTTATGGTAGACATTATGATAAACTTCTACAACCAACTAATAAAAGAACAAGTAGAAGTTGTAATGCCGCGGCTAGGTGCATTGCTTGGCAGAACATAAAAAAATAATCATAGTTGGCATTCCAGGAGTTGGCAAATCTGCAGTTGTAACAAAGGTTGAAGAAATTCTTAAAGAAAAAAACAAAACCGTCAGTGTAAAAAGTTTTGGCACTATTATGCTCGAACAAGCAAGTAAGAATGGAATTCATGACAGAGATGAGCTCAGAAAAGCATCAGTAGAAACTCAACACAAACTGCAGATATTGGCTGCAAAAGCTATTGGAGAAATAAAAGACGAAGTGGTAATTATTGATACACATGCTTTCATCTCAACAACCGAAGGATTCTATCCAGGTTTACCAAAACATGTGTTGGAGCAAATCAAACCAACCAATTTTATTGTAGTATCTGCACGATCTGAAGAAATCTACAATAGAAGAATGAAAGATAAAACTAGAAATCGAGATATTATTTCAATAGACACTATTAAGAAAGAATTAGCAGTTCAAGACGCAATGCTGTCAAGTTGTTCAGTTTTGACTGGTGCACCAATGAAATTGGTACTTAATTCAGAAGGAAAGATTGAAGAAACCGCTAAATCCGTAATACATGCAATAGGACTATGACCGTGGAAATAAATCTCATTTTACACTTTATAGATTCAATCTTTTTACAAGGAGATTTTTTTGGTTTAAGAAGTGGTGGTGGACCGCTAGGAAGCGCCGATCCAGTAATCAAAGGACTGATACCATCATCACTTGCTATGGTGGGTTTTGCCATTTTACTAAATCTGTTTAATTCTGTGATTAGAAGAAAGCTAGTGGATCAAACAAAACTAAAACGAATTATGAAAGAGACAAGATCTTGGCAAAAAGAACGAATGGCTGCGTTTAGAGCAAAGGATCAGGAAAAGATTGCGGAAATGAGCAAAAAATCAGCATACATGAACAAGATGAGTATGGAGATGATGCAGATGAATATGAGGCCTATGATGATTACCTTTATCCCATTAATCCTAATATTCTACTTTGTACTGCCTGTATTGTTTTCATACACAGTTGCGCTTTCACC
>JAUYOQ010000016.1 GCA_030697975.1 Nitrosopumilaceae archaeon
CAGGATAGATGTTGTTTCCTAATGTATGGGCGTGTGTGATTTTTCCAAGCCCAAGCATTGTGTAAAGATACGGCAGATTCTTTTCTTTTTCCTGTTTTAGGATTTTTGTAGAGATATAACCCCAAAGCGGCGTTGTTGTATGAAACTTGCCAGAATCAACTTCGGTTACATAAAACTTGTTAGCAGAATCTCCTTTCAGGTCAACTGCATAGTTTCCATGTGGTTTTTTGTCAATTGCATGGATTGCTTTTTCGCCAAGCTTGTCTGCTTCCTTGTCTACTGTAATTTTTGATACAGTTGGAGTTCCTGTGATCCCAGATGGCGAGATGTGCTTGAATGGATACTCGATTCGTTCTCTTGTAAAGGATGCAACAAGTTTTCCTTCATACCAAAAACTATCCCAAGCTAGATTCTTTCCAGCAAGATACTGTTGAAGCATAAAGTCATCAAAGCTGGCCTTTTTCTTTTCAACCCAGAGATTTATCCAGTGTTTTGTCTCTGATACATTATTACAAAGCAAGCTTAGATTTCCACCTGCACCTTTTTTTGCCCTAACCCACACAGGTCCTTTTCCAAACGCGCTAAATGCTTCATCTATGTCACTTGATGAGCTTATCGTCTTTGTTTTTGCAACAGTGATATCATTTTCTGCTAACTTTTTTTGAACCACGAGTTTGTCTTGCACAATAATTTCTGGCTCTGGCAGTAGCGTTTTTGCGTTTATTAATTTTTTATTTTGAGAAATAACCTGTGCTTCAGATGTTGGTGAGGGATGAACAAAGCTGATTTTATTTTTCTCTACAGTTTCTCTTATCAGTTTTATAAAGTTAGGATCAGAGTGTCTTGGCGAATTTATCCTGACATCAAGTGCTGCAAATTGCAGATAATACTTGTTAAAGTCAGTCCCTGCTATGAAAAACTCTTCCTTAGTTGCTCTTAGTGCTCGAACAAAGTTAACTCCACCTATTCCACCTGCGCCAGTAACAAGAATTCGCTCCATTAGTTACACCTCAAATATCATGATATTATGAATTACTCGAAAATGCTGTCATCATAAAAATAGTTCGAATCATTGCTTCTAAACCTACAAGACTAAATAATATGCAAAATTTTCTAATCTCGATGTACGTTTTTCTAAGCCATGATGTAGACTGGCTACGACAAGGGCCTTCAAAAGAGCACGTCATGGCAAGAAAAGAGCGCTTTGATAGTATGGTAATTAAAAACTTGGACAAACAAAATCCATACTATAACATACCAGAAATTATGGAAATCGAAGAAAAGTTTGGTGTAAAGTCTACATTTTTCTTTAGGACAATGTATGAAAACGGCAATTTTGAAGACTATGAAGACGATATCAAGTCACTAATTGGTGGCGGATGGGAGGTAGGGCTTCACTGTGACCCCTCATCTGTTGATGACATTGAAAAGCTAAGAAAAGAAAAAAAAACACTTGAAGGGCTGACAAAAACAAAACTAGAAGGAAATCGAGCCCATTATCTCAAATTCGCCAAAAAATTGCCAAAGATGCTAAAGGAATTGGGTTTTTCATATGATTCATCTGTTAGAAATTCAAAGGACAAAATAGACAAAAGCGAGATGGGCTTTCAAAATTTAGACGGTCTAGTAGAGTTTCCAGTTACCTTGATGGATGCATACTTGTTTACGTATATGAAACTAGAAGAAAAACAAATCATTCCAACTTTCAAACAAACCATTGACTATGCAAGAAAAAATGACTCTAAAGTAATTACAGTAATCTGGCATGATAATGTTCTAAAAATGATTGGAGGAAGAAAATACAATGATATCGTAGAATTTCTTGC
>JAUYOQ010000017.1 GCA_030697975.1 Nitrosopumilaceae archaeon
TCAAGAAATATCTGCGACGGCTTGGTGATGTAAAACCTTGTTGCAAGCGATATGCATGTTAAAGCACTTGAAAGAAAGCCAATGCTTCCTGATGTAAATACGCCTGCGCTTGGATAGTCAAGATAAATGATATCTGAACAAGCTTTTGCAAGACGGCTGTTCTTGCTTGCAGTAATTGCGGTTGCTTTTTTTACAATTTTTGCTGCCTTGATGTTTGAGATAGTGTTGCCTGATATTGAGACAAGATACGCGTGATTTTTTGCAAGGCTTGGGTTATTTACTAGATCAAGTGGGTCTATTGCACGAATCCTAAAATCAGAAAATGCCTCGCAGAGAAGTGAGGCAGCATACGAGTCTCCTGTTCCACAGATGATTGTATTTGGTTGTTTTTGTGTAGGAATTGGTTTTTCTGCCTTGAATTTATGCAAAAACGGAATCTGCAACAAAATGTCTTGCTCTAGTGCCTCAACTGTTTTCATGTTTTATTGCAAGCATTCCCGCATATTAGACTACACAAAATAATTTGGATATTTATAACGAATCTCAAAAACAGTTGCATGGAAATAACAGTCGGCCACACACCTGATGCAGATGATGCATTCATGTTTTATGCAATGCTTGAAGGAAAGGTAAGTTCTGATGATTTTAAAGTAAAGCATGTAATCCAAGATATTGAGGAGCTAAACAAAAGAGCAGTAAATTCGGATCTTGATGTAACTGCAGTTTCTGTTCATGCATGTGCATACATTCCAAACTATACGATTCTTCACAGCGGTGGAAGCTTTGGGATGGGTTATGGCCCTATTGTTATTTCAAACAAAACTATGACAAAAGATGATCTTTCAAAGACAAAGATTGCAGTTCCTGGGAAAATGACTAGTGCCTTTTTGCTTTTGCAGCTAATGATTGGCAAGTTTGATTATATCGAGATGAACTTTAGCCAGATTTCAGACGCAGTAAAGCAAGGAAAAGTAGAGGCAGGACTAGTAATTCATGAAACACAGCTTTCATACGAACTTGAAGGCCTGCAAAAGATTCTAGATGTTGGAAAATGGTGGGATGATATGACAGGCGGCATGCCAGTACCGCTTGGCATCAATGTGATAAAGTCAGATCTTGGAATAGAGACTAGACAAAAATTCGACAGATATCTTTCTGATTCTATAAAGTACGGCTTGGCTCATCTAGAAGAGGCACTTGACTATGCAATGCAGTACTCTAGAGGAAAGCCAAGAGACCTGATCAAAAGGTTTGTCACAATGTACGTAAATGACATTACTGCAAACATGGGAAAGACAGGTGAGCTGACAATCAAGCACATGTTTAAGCTTGCGTCTCAGAAAAATCTCGTTCCCAAGTTCGATCTAAAATTTGCCTAATTAGCAGAGCCGTGTGTAGAAAATTTATCTTTGATCCGATCTAATTATTAGTCATCTTTATTATCTAAAAATGCGCAGGCAAAGACCGTATGAAACTGATTTTAGATTTTCAGCCATGCAAAGAATGCCATGAATTAATGAATGAACTGAGCAGCACAAAGTTTGTTTTTGCCGACGACCTGACAAAGGCAGACGAGTCAGCAAAGTTTTTGCGACACTTGACCTACAACCATGCTGAGATAGTAAAGGCGGTATTGGGCGAGGTCAAAGAAAAAAAGCGAAGCCCAGAGTTTGATCTGTATCGATAAAGTATAACAGTTTCCTAATCTTTTCCTGTAAACTTTATTGCAAGACTGATATTCCTACCCAAAACCATTCACGATTTTTCTGAAGTTCCGATTTGGGAAAAGTTGTTTTACTAGTTAAGATGGATCTTTATAGAATTGAGAGAAACGGCCCTGTTAATAATGGCTATATTATTAGTTTCAAGTTCATTATTTTTTCAAAATATCTTTGCTTCAAGTTCTTTTGCCCGCCAAGAATTAATAGATAATGCAGAAGATTGGCGTGACGAGAATTCAAAATTACTCGAAGGTGATGATTATACAGATTTAATTGCAATCACATATCTAAGCGATGGAAAAAATTTCAATGTAACGATGTGGCTTA
>JAUYOQ010000027.1 GCA_030697975.1 Nitrosopumilaceae archaeon
AAAAAAAATTCTAGTTAATGTTGAGCTCCCTCTGTATTTTGATGAAGTTGATAACAAAAAAATTCGAATAAATGCCTTTGATAAAGAAACTGGCAAAAATATTGAAAATATCACATTTCTTTTAGCTGTTTTTCATAATAATGAATTGATAGTTAGTGATCATTTTTTTGCTCCACAAGGTGCTTTATCAATTAATATGATTCCAACACAAGAAACTAAATCCAAGATATCAGGCCAACAAAACTCTTTTGGTGCATGGTATGATAGTGGCGCTCAACCTATTCAGGTATTATCACCATCTTTTGATAAGGGCGGATTGTTTCATTTTGAAATTGAAATTACAGTAATTGATGGTGCAACAAGTATGTTAGAGGGTTCAAAAATTCATGTAGTTGATGTTAGTACAGTAGAAACTAGTCACTATAAAGAAGAAGATACGACGTTTCAAATTACGTCTTATTTTGATAATATTTCATATTTTGACTATAAATCAGATGAAAATGTCGTGGAATTTGAAATGCCTTTTGATTGGAGTGAACAAAACATATCACATATCCCAGTGATACATGAAGAAGTTCATTTTCCAAAAAACTTTGCAAAATTTTTATCACCAAGTTATGTTGGCAAAGTAAACGGTATCGATCTTTTCAAATCTTCTGTGACAATTGATGATTATTCTAATGAAAGTAATAGAATTGTACACTTTGTACTATTACAAGATCATTTAAAATTTTTAAAAAATGAATTAAAAAAGTCAGGTGATAGTCTTCCAGAAAGTATCAAGTTTACATTAGAACCAAGCCAAACTGCCAAGTTTCCGTTGACGTCATTTACAAAAAATGAGGAGTTTCAAGTTGATTTGTCATGGGATCCAATAGTAATTGAACCACAAAAGAATGTAAAATTTATCTTTACAATACGTAGTGGTGCTACAGGGGAGCCATTAAGACAGTCTACCTATGATTTTGTGATAATTCAGAATGGAAAAGAGATTCACAAAAAATCTGGCATAGCCACAGTTGGAGGTGGATTTGAGGAGTATGCTTTTTTGGAAGGCCAGTCAGGACCAACAATAATAAAATTTGATAATATAAGAGGCCGTGGTTCTGGTACAGAGTTTGGTCTAGTTGTTGTTCCAGAGTTTGGCGCGATAGTATTTTTGGTATTTTTTGTATCAATAATTGGCGTATTGGTAATTAACAAAACAGTTTTTTCTAAAATCCATTTTCGTTAAGAAGCAGGCCCAACAATGCTGCTCTTGTATATTTTCCATATTCTGCTTGTTTGAAATATCTTGCTTGCTTTGTTTTATCTACCTCTACTGAAATTTCATCCAGTCTTGGTAAAGGGTGTAAAATAATTGCGTCTTCTTTCATTTTCTTTATTACATCAAGACCTATCACATAGCTGCCCTTTACCTTAAGATATTCTTCTTCATCTGGAAATCGTTCTTTTTGTATTCTTGTCACATAAACTACGTCTAAATCATCGATATATTCTTCAAGAGAAGTAGATTCTGTAAAGGAAAGCCGTTTTTTAATGTCATATGTTGAATCGGGTCGGATTTTAAGCACCTGAGGTGATATGAGATGTACCTCAACGTCATAATTTCCTAATGCGTGTAATAGTGAGTAAACTGTCCTCCCGTACTTTAGATCGCCAACTATGCCGATTTTAAGACCATCAATCTTGTTTTTTTCCTTTTTAATTGTAAACAAGTCCTGAATTGCTTGTGTAGGATGTTCTTCCGTTCCACTTCCCCCATTAATCACTGGTTTTGATGAAACCTCTGCTGCAAATCTGCTTGAACCATCAAGGGAGTGTCTCAAAACTAGGACATCAGAATAAATTGACATTATCTTGACTGTATCAGCAAGACTCTCACCTTTCTGAGTAGAAGACGATGATACGTCAGAAATTCCTAGTGATGTTCCACCAATTAGCGCCATGGCGGCCTCAAAGCTTAGACGAGTTCTAGTACTAGATTCATAGAAAAGATATCCTAGTGCTTTACCCCTGGCGATCTCTCTGCGTTTGTTAGGATCCATGTTTATGATCTTGTTTGTAGCCTCAAAAATTACCTCAAGTTTTTGTTTATTTAGATCTCGTACAGAAATTATATCTTTTTGAAAAAACTCGTTCATTCTTTCAATGATATATACAGGTGGATATACAAAGTATTCTGATGCAAGAATCAGAGCTTATAGTTCGTCGTATTAAGGAAGGAACAGTAATTGATCATGTTGATGGAGGAAAAGGCCTCAAGGTTCTAGATGCATTAGGAATTGATGGCAAAGACGGAAGTCTAATAACAATAGCACTTAATGTTCCAAGTGGAAAATACAAAAAAAAGGATATCATCAAGGTAGAAAACAGGTTCCTAAAAGATGATGATACAAACAAACTTGCTGTAATTGCCCCAAGTGCTACTGTGAATATTATCAAAGATTACAAACTAGTTGAAAAACGACGTGTTTCACTGCCAAATGAAATAGAAAGAATTTTTCGATGTTCTAATCCTGATTGTGTTACAAACAGCAGCGAACACATAGAATCTGTGATGGATGTGATTGACAAAGATGGACGTGTTCTTAGATGTCGATACTGTAACAGACTTTTAGATGTAAATCAGTTAAAGTACCGTTAAAAAATCTTGAAAATAATTTAAAAAATTTGAAACTGTTTTTGCTATTATCCTAAGATGATAAACAACCTCCTCCAAACTCCATCCCCCAGCCTTGGCATGATTATTTAATTAAAAGGTTAAGAAATGCGTGCATATTTCAGATCTACAGCAGTAAGATTCTAAATAATTGCAAGATTTGCAAATATTTCTGGTATAAATCTACCAAGATTTGATCCATATTATTTTATGGGTTGTTGAACCCCAATGGGTTGATGGAATGCTAGCTTTCCTTGGCGATACGAACACCACATTTCAGTTCTCAAAACTACTTACACTTTTCATTTTTGCTAAATTCAAAACCATTCATAAAAATTTATAATACCATCTATAGTCAAGCCATAATTGATGATGCGAAACCTACGATCGAAGTTCTTTACTATTGCCATGATTGCGACAGTGTTAGTAATGCTTTCTTCGATCTTTTCAGCTAATGTATATGCACAAGAAACTTCAACTGGTGATACATCATTAACAAAACCATTGCTAGCTATTGCGGCAGCAATTGCAATAGCAGGTGGTTTGATAGGTACTGGTAATGCACAACAAGGAATTGGTGCAGCTGGCATGGGTATAATAGCGGAAAAGCCAGAGAAGTTTGGTCAGGTGCTGTTCTTCTTTGTCATTCCAGAAACTCTTTGGATAATTGGTTTTGTACTAGGAATAATACTATTACTTGATATATTATAGGATAAGGTTCTATGAGCATAGATTCGTTTATCCTTGAAATTGATAACAGGAAAAAAAATGAGATCGAAGTTCTTGATAAAGAATTAGAAGAGAAAAAGGCTACAATAGAAAGTAAAAAGAATTCTACCGTTAAAGAGTTTCAAGAACGTTATGCAAACGAGGCAAAAATAAGATCTGAGAGAGAGGCATCTAGAATAATCGAGGCTGGAAAACTAGAAGCAAAAAAGATTTTGTTTGATGCTATCAACACAAATTTAGATTCGACGTTTGAGGTTATAAAACAAGCACTTAGAAATTATACCAAGAATTCAGAATATAAAAAAGTGTTAAAGAAAATGGTCGAAACTTCTAAAAAAAAATTAAATGAAGCAATTATATTCCATTGCCGCAATGAAGATAATTCTGTTTTAAACGATCTTGGTGTCACCGTAGGTTCCTCTATCCAAACTTTAGGTGGAATAGTAGCAGAAAATAAAATAGGCACAAAAGAACTTGATTTAACTTTTGAGGAATTATTGCGAACTCACGAAGATGAGATTAAAAATACAATTCTGGGGAAAATGCTATAATGGGAACATCACAGTACTCTTCTTCATTTGGCAGGCTACAGTCAATTTCGGTAAATTTCCTTTCTAAAGAATTCATGCAAAATCTACTTAAGGCAAATGACGTCAACGAGATAATCAAAATATTAGAATCCACTTGGTATGGACAAGAGATCAAAAAAGCTGCATCAGTCTATCAAGGTCAAGAACTTTTAGAAGTTGCACTGAACCGTCATCTAGTTGAAGTTAATAAAATTCTTTTAGAAGCTACGCCTTTTAGTGGTAAAAATGCTGTACGAGCTTATCTATCAAAGTGGGATAATTACAATATTGAGCTAATCTTATCTTCAAAGAGCATGGGACGGACAATTACTGAAACCGAATCATTGCTAATCTCCAGTCGTAATGTTCCAGCAGGAATCTCTGCTGGAAATATTCCCCATGATGAGATGAAAATTATTCTTGCCGAGTCAGGAGTTGAGGGGGTGGTAAATAAACTTGCAAAGTACGGTTATGGAGTAATACTAATGCAACATCTAGATGCTTACCAAAAGACAGGTGACCTTGCACCAATGATGTCTGCTTTACACTCAGCTTACCACCAAAAATTGCTAGAGTCATTAAAATTTTTTCAAGGTGATGAAGGTATGATTAGGGAATTAATTAGAACGGAGATAGATAAGAAAAATGTTCTAAGCCTTTTGAAGGCAAAAGAATCGGATTTGGATAAAGAAATGGTCGGGAGGCATCTTGTAGAGGGAGGAAATATTTCCACAAAGGAATTACTGGAGATATACGGAGTAAAAAATGTTACAGAAATTATTGGAAGAATAGAAGCTCGCTTTAAACTAGCAGAAGCCTTAGAACAGTACAAGACTACAAATAGTTTGATTGATTTTGAAATAGCTATTGCTAAATTCATCAACACAACATACGTAAACAAATTGAAAAATATAGCACTGTCTATTGGAACAATTTTCTATTTTATCTTTAATGCAGAAAATGAGCATGAAAATCTTAAAAGGATAACATATGGAAAACGCTACAATCTTTCAAATGAACGAATAAGTTCGATGTTGCTGATATGAGTGAAAAAATGTATAAACAAAAAACCGAGACGAGTGGTAGAATAGCAGTAGTAGGAGATCGTGAGCTTGTTATTGGTTATCGACTTAATGGAATAGATGATACCTTTATTGTTAGTGGTGACGATGCCAACAAAAAAATGCAGGAACTTTATTCTTCCAACGAATTTGGCTTAATTATTGCATGTGAATCTGTTCGTGGCAAACTACCAGCAAATTTCCTCTCACAAGTAGAGTCTTCTATTGAACCTCTGGTGTTATTCATGCCTGCACAAAAAGAAAGCATGCATGAAGAATCACTATCAGCTTTAGCAAAACGAGTGCTTGGAATAAGTATCAAAATGGATTGATGTTAAAATGGCAGAAGCTATAGTTTCACGTATCTCTGGGCCGGTTGTTGCAGCAAAGGGCCTAGATGGTGCGCAGATGTTTGACGTTGTTCGTATTGGAGAATTGGGTCTTGTGGGAGAAATCGTTCGTCTAGAAGGGAAAAGTGCTATGATCCAAGTTTACGAGGATACTACAGGTCTGAAACCAGGAGAAAAGGTAATCAATACAAAGCGGCCACTTTCGATGCAGCTTGGACCAGGACTCTTAAAATCAATTTATGATGGCATTCAAAGACCATTAGATATCTTAAGAGAGCAAAGTGGAGATTTTATCAGTAGAGGCAATATCATTCCTGCTCTAGATCAAAAGAAAAAATGGGACTTTGTTCCAGTCAAGAAAAAAGGTGATCATGTATCACCTGGTGAAATCATTGGCGAAGTTCAAGAGACTCCTATAATAAAGCACAAAATAATGATTCCTCATAATGTTAACGGCGAACTAACAGAAATCACTGAAGGAAAATACACTGTAGACGAAAATGTTGCAGCTGTAAAAACAATTAGTACTACGACCGATATTGGTTTATCAAGTTGGTGGACTGTTCGAACACCAAGACCCGTTGCTAGGAAGCTACCACCAGAGGAACCATTGCTTACTGGTCAACGTATTCTGGATACTTTTTTCCCAATTGCAAAGGGCGGGACTGCTGCAATACCGGGCCCCTTCGGGAGCGGAAAAACTGTAATTCAACAACAGCTCGCAAAGTGGGCAGATAGTGATATTATAGTCTACGTTGGATGCGGTGAAAGAGGAAACGAAATGTGTGAAGTTCTTTCAACGTTTCCGAAACTAGAAGATCCAAAAACAAAAAGGCCACTGATGGAACGTACAATTCTAGTTGCTAACACATCAAATATGCCTGTAGCAGCACGTGAAGCAAGTATCTATACAGGCATTACAATGGGTGAGTATTATCGTGATATGGGATATGGAGTAGCACTGATGGCAGATAGCACATCTAGATGGGCCGAAGCACTCCGAGAAATATCAGGAAGATTAGAAGAAATGCCAGGTGAAGAAGGATATCCAGCATATCTAGGGAGAAGATTGGCAGAATTTTATGAACGAGGTGGCAAGGCCATAACAATCTCTCCAGATAAGCGGGTAGGTTCTCTATCTATAGTGGGAGCAGTTTCTCCACCAGGCGGAGATTTTTCAGAACCAGTATCACAAAACACGTTAAGGGTCACACGCGTATTCTGGGCACTGGATGCAAGTTTAGCTTCTAGAAGACATTTCCCAGCTATCAATTGGTTGACAAGTTATTCTCTATATGCTGATGAGATGTCAGATTGGTACAAAGATAATGTATCCAAAGAATGGACTACCCAAAGGATTGAAGCACTGGAAATTTTACAAAAAGAAGCTGAATTACAAGAAATTGTTCAGCTAGTTGGGTATGATGCGTTGCCAGAACCCGAAAAGGGTATTTTGGATACTTCTCGCTCGATTAGGGAAGACTATCTTCAGCAAAGTGCTTATGATGCAGTCGATACCTATACGTCAATTAAAAAACAGCACATAATGCTTTCTGTCATTTTAGAATTTGGTAGAATGGAAGCCGACGCAATAAAGAAGGGAATTTCATCCTCAAAAATAAGTGCACTTGAAGCAAGAAAAATGTTATCAAAAATAAAATGGACCAAAGAAGATCAAGTAGAACAGCTAGTGAGTGAAATTAGGACCAACATGAAACAACAGTTTGATAACCTGTTAAAGGAGGCGTCTGAATAGATGTCTGGAATATCGTATAAGACACTTTCAAAGATTGCTGGGCCACTGATATTTGTGGAAGGGATAGATAACGCAGCCTATGGAGAAATGGTTGAGATAAAACTTGTCAACGGAGATAGACGTCAGGGACAGGTTCTCGATACACGACAGGGTTTAGCAGTTGTTCAAGTTTTTGGTCCTACACTTGGATTGACCACCGAAGGCACTTCAACAAAGTTTCTTGGTGAGACTGCAACATTGTCCGTCTCTGATGAAATGCTTGGGAGAGTGTTTGATGGACTTGGAAATCCTAAAGATAATGGTCCAAAAATTGTATCGAAACAAAAGTATGATCTTGTGGGTTCTGGAATCAATCCATACTCTAGAGAAGAACCATCCGAATTTATCCAAACAGGAATGTCAAATATTGACGCAATGAATACGCTGGTAAGAGGTCAGAAACTGCCTATTTTCTCAGGTTCTGGCCTTCCACACAATTTGCTTGCATCACAAATTGCCAGACAGGCAAAAGTTCTTGGAGGATCAGAAAGCTTCTCTGTTGTATTTGCTGCGATTGGTATTACCAGTGAGGAGGCTAACTTTTTTATAAAACAATTTGAAGAAAGCGGAGCACTTGATAGAACAGTTTTGTTTTTGAACTTATCATCGGATCCTTCAATGGAACGTATACTCACACCTAGACTTGCCTTAACAACCGCAGAATTTCTTGCCTATGAACGTGAAATGCATGTTCTAGTAATATTAACTGACATGACAAATTATTGTGAAGCATTAAGAGAAATTTCTGCTGCTCGTGAAGAGGTGCCAGGACGAAGAGGATACCCAGGTTACATGTACACAGACTTGTCTTCAATTTATGAACGCGCTGGAAGGATAAAGGGTAGAAACGGTTCAGTAACACAACTTCCTATTCTTACAATGCCTGCGGATGATATTACACATCCAATCCCGGATCTTACAGGCTACATTACGGAAGGACAGATTGTAATGAGTAGAGAATTACACAGAGCGAATATTCAACCACCGGTTGACGTTCTAACTAGTCTTTCACGTTTAATGAATCAAGGAATTGGAAAAGGACGTACAAGGGAAGATCATCGAAGCCTAGCAGACCAACTTTATTCAACATATGCACAAGGTAAAGATGCAAGAGCATTAACAGCTATAGTAGGAGAAGAAGCATTAAGTGACCTAGATAGAAAATTCCTTAAAATCGCTAATGAATTTGAGAAAAAGTTTGTAAATCAAGGTCTGGATGAGAATCGTGACATTGAAAAAACTTTAGACCTTGGTTGGGAGCTACTTAGCGGTCTTTCAGAAGCAGAAATGACTCGTATCAAACCAGAGTTCATAGCAAAATATGCAAAGACTAACACGCAAGAGTGGAAAAAAAGCCACGATGTAAGGTGACTAGAAGTGCCTGTAGGTGCTGATATACGTCCAACACGCCTTGAATACATACGTGCCAAACGACGTATTCGTATAGCACAAAAAGGACTAAAACTATTAAAGCTAAAACGTCAAGCGTTGATTCTTGAATTTTTCAATATTAGTAAAACTTCTGCTAGATTAAGGGGTGAATTACAATCCGAATTAATCAAGGGTTATCAAAGTATCAGAATGGCAGAGATGCTGGATGGTGAAATGCGACTCGAAAACGAGGCGATGAAAATCCCGCACCTAAAAAAGTTACAGATATTGCCAAAAAATGTAATGGGAGTTCGCATTCCAAAATTGGAAGGTGGAAACAGGGAACAAGCTATTACAGAATATTTATTGGAACTTCCTACCTCTATAAGCGAGGCAATCAAGACATTCCAAGAGCTTCATAAAATAGTTTTAGATGTTGCAGAAAAAGAAACCACTTTACGAAAACTTCTCTATGAGATAGAAAAGACAAAACGTAAAGCCAATGCAATAGAGAACATTTTCATTCCGAATTTAGGAGCTGCTGTAAAATTCATTATGTTTAGACTTGATGAAATTGAGCGAGATACATTCACTATGTTAAAGACTGTAAAAAGAAAGATGGGTGAGAGAGAGCAAGAAAAAACAGAGGTGGCAGTTATTGCAGGATAATTTTGCAAACCCACAACACAGGAAATTTTATTTTATAAGAAGAGCGTTTAAGATCGGCAACATTGTTATCGCTATAGCTGTAACATTGTTTCTAGCCAAACATTTCTTAGGGATATAGTCATGTCAGATACACAAGAAAAATACGTTCACTCGCTTAAAAAAATCAAAGAAGCTGAGGAAAAGGTAAAAACAGAAATTGGAAATCACAGAAAAAAAATTGATGAGGAACTTAAGGACTTGCAAGATGAGATGGAAAAAGCAATAACAAAATCAAAAACAGAGGGAGAAAAACTTGTAGAATCAAGTGTTGAACGAGCTAGACAAAAGGCTGCTACGGAAACAGAAAAGATCATAAAAGACGCGAAAGACAAAGCAAAAACCATAACAACGCAGGTAAATACACAGACCGTACAAGAAATAATCAATATTTTGCTAAAGGGTATGGATTAATGGTGCTAAAACCAGTTCCAATGGCACGTATAGCAGTACTTGGACTAAGAAAAGACAGGCAAGCTGTTGTATCAGTTTTACATGACCTAGAAGTTGTACAACTAGAATCATTGTCTAAAGATGTTGCTGTACTACTAAGGAGCGAACGTGATACTGAGTCGTCTAGACAGGTTTCAGATGAACTTCTGCGAATTAGAGCATTAAGGACCGTACTTCCTTCCATGCCGGTTACCCAATGTCAGCGTTTTACATCAATGGAAGATCTCATGCAAGCTACCAAATCAATTGATGTCTACAGTGAAGTTGCCTCTCTAGAAAGACAAAAGGAAAGCCTTCTTACCGAAATAAAAGGGACAGAAAACAATATCAAGCTCATTGAGGAATATTCATTTTTTCCTGAAGACTTGGATGTTCTTCAGTTATCATCTGCTAATTCTTACTTTGGTCGTATCCCGTCTGAAAAATTTCCAGACTTTAAGAAGGCTATAGAAGCACACCAGCAAGACATTTTTCTATATTCTAAAGAAGAGAAAAAAATCACTTACCTAGTTCTTGTTGTTTTTTCCAGTTTTCCGCCTCAAGCCTTTGCTACTTTAATTCAGTCACACGATGTAAAAATTGAGTCAGTGCCAAAACTGAGCGGAAGACCAAACGAAATAATAAAAAGTCAAAAAAATATCCTGGATGATCTTTCTCAGAAACTAGAGCAGATTGATCAGCAACTTACAGAAATTTCTAAAAAACATTTTAAAAATATAGTTTGTGTGGAAGAACAACTTGAAATAGAAAACAAAAAACAAGAAGTCATTGGTAATTTGGGAGTAACTGATGATGCCTTTGCTTTAGAAGGATGGATTCCAAAACCAAAGCTTGAAGAGGTAAAGGCTACTTTACAAAAGCATAGCACTGGAACTGTAATTTATGAATTAGAAACTGAGGAAAAGCCTCCCACTCTGTTTAATAACCCAAAGAGGTTTAGATTGTTCGAGGCTTTCATAAGATTCTATTCGCTGCCAACTGGCAAAGAATTTGATCCTACAATGATTTTCGCCTTGATCTTCCCAGTATTTTATGGATTAATGGTTGCTGATACTGGTTATGGCTTAGTAATACTTCTTGTTTGTTTGTGGGTGATTAGACGTGTTGAGGGAGGAAAACGTAATCTAAACATCATGCCAAGGCAACTGCGAAGTTTTGCAATGTTGATATTGAAAAAAAGACAGATGGTAAAATTATCAAAAGCAATGATTCCTGGCTGTATTATTGCTATAATTTTGGGATTTGTCTTCGACTTGCATTTTGGATTCCATGCTAATGGTTACCTATTTGATTATCTAGGCAGTGTTGGAGTTACTGGCCTTCCTGGACCAGGTGAGATCTTAAACCGACCTTCACAAGCATTTCTAGATCCAATTCACGACGCAGGCATCCTTTTGCTAATAGCTGGATATGTTGGCATTGGAATGGTATCATTTGGTCTAATTCTAGGTATAATGAACTCTCTTAGAGAAGGCGAAAAACGAGAAGCTATTGGAAAAATTGGCTGGCTAGCATTTGGTTGGGGAATTGTTCTTATGGGATTAGGTATTATCCATGACGAAGCCCTCAATCCGATGAATCCACATTTCATTTCAAACAACCCAGCAGGACTTCTCTACTTTGGATTACTTTTTGGAGGAATTGGATTAATGTTCGTTGGAGAAGGTGTGAGAGCCATAATGGAATTGGCATCTATAGTAAGCCACATACTTTCCTATACTAGGCTGGTTGGAATTTTGCTAGCATCAGTCATACTTGCACATACCATAGATTACATTTTCTTAAAAGCACTAAACATTTCAATTCCATTTATCATTCTTGGCACGTTGATATTATTTGTGGGACATTTATTCAATATAATAATTGGAGTATTCGAACCCGGCATTCAGGGTGCTAGATTAATTTACGTAGAATTCTTTTCCAAATTTTTCCATGGTAACGGACGAAAATTCGAGCCTTTTGGAACTATACGAAAGTTTACGTATGGTCAATACGATCTAGAGGCATTAAAGAAAGAACAGATAACTGTTCAAAATATAAAATAATAAATCCCTTCTTGGCGTAATGTAAATAATTATTCAACTGGAAGTTCTAATCTGTTTGCCCATTCTGCCCATGAACCCAAGTATACTCTTATTTTTTTGAAACCAATTTTTTTTAATGCCAAGAA
>JAUYOQ010000035.1 GCA_030697975.1 Nitrosopumilaceae archaeon
TTTTTCAACGGTTGCGAAGAATACGACAGCTTTCTGGAGCACACCTGACATATCCAAGTGCCCAGCATAGCAGATTTGAGCATTCGCTTGGTGTCATGCACATTGCTGCAAGAGCAGGCCAAACATTACATGAAAAAGGAATTCTTGACTTGGATCAAATCGATAATTTACGTATTGCAGCTCTATTACATGATGTAGGCCATGGTCCATTTTCTCATCTTTTTGAAGAAGTCTTACAACAAAAAAAGAAAACTACTCACGAAAACATTGGGAAAGATCTAATAACAAAAACAGAGATAGGTGATCTTTTATCAAAAGCAGGTTTTAATAAAAAATTCATTGCAAAACTTGCATTTGGCGAATCAAAATTTCAATTCATGAATGAGATACTTTCTGGTTCTCTGAGTGCAGATCTTATGGATTATCTTCCACGTGATGGCTATTTTACTGGAGCGGAACATGCAAAAATTGATCATAAAAGGATAACACAATCACTTGATGTCTACAAAAATAAATTAGCACTTGAAAAATCTGCACTCTATTCATTTGAGTCAATGGTGCATTCACGATACCAAATGTTCAAAGCTGTTTATTTTCACAAAACCGTACGCGCAGCAGAAGTAATGTTACTTGAATCAATTAAACTGGCAGATTCAGAGCTAGGATTTACCTCATTAAACTTGGATGATTATGTAAAACTTACAGATGATTATGTAGTATCACAGCTGATCAACCTAACTGGAACTACCTCTGAGCTAAAAAAGGCTAAAAAAATAGCGCAAAACTACCAAAACCGTGACCTGTTCAAATGTGTATATGAGCGAATTTTTACTAGCAAAACAAACTTGGGAAAGATAAAAACTAATCAGCTAAAAGAATACTTGGCAAAAAAATCCAAAGTAGACGGCGGAGAAATTTTTGTAGATAGTTCGATTACTCCTTCTGTTCCATTAAATCCAGCAAAAAAAGAGTCTCAGTTCATAATTCTGACATCACGAGATAAAAATCAACTAGTCGCAGAACAAATTCCCATATCAAAAATTCCACTAGTCTCAGCTATGTCAGGGTTTATGAATATACTACGAATTTACACAACAAAAGAAAATAGAAAAAAAGTTGAAATGGCGGCAAAGTCAACCTCGTTGATACCGCAATGAAAAAAAGAATTGTAATCAAATTATCCGGAAAAGTTTTTGGAATGGATAATACCAAAACTCTCAAAGATTATGCAACATTTTTGGTAAAAATTAGCAAAATATGTCAGCCAGTAATAGTTGCAGGTGGTGGCAAAATCGCACGCCATTATATTTCTCATGCCCGTTCATCAGGAGCAGATGAATCAACTCTAGATGAACTAGGAATCGAAGTGTCACGATTAAACGCAAAACTGCTCATTTATGCACTAAAAAACAAAGCCTATCCTCACCCTCCTACAAATTTGCAAGAAGTCAGGCATGCTGTAGATAGCGGGTTAATCGTAGTTGCAGGTGGATTACATCCAGGTCAGAGTACCAATGCAACTGCTGCATTAATTGCAGAAAAAATACAAGCCACAGTATTTTTGAATGCAACAGATGTAGATGGTATCTACGATTCTGATCCAAACAAGAATAAAAATGCAAAAAAATTCAAGCGAATTGATCTAAAAAATCTTCGTCGGTTGCTAATACATGAAGATTTTGTTGCTGGCGGCTATGATCTAATGGATATTGTAGCACTCAAAGTAATTGAACGCTCAAAAATCAAAACACGAGTTCTAAAGGCAGACATTAAAAAACTTGAAAAAGCTATCAAAGGAGCTCCAGTAGGAACAGAAATAATAATTCCCTAACCAATTTTGTTTTGTACTGTTGGATATGATTCTGTCCATATCGAGACTTTGTCTCCAGAATATTCTTCAATGCCAGAAGTTATAATTTTTTTAAAAATATCTAATGCTGTATTTTTTTCAAGCGCTTTTGATTGAGCTTTAGTATAACCATCACTATCTACCAAGATTGTTACAAAGCCGTCTTTAGTTTGAATTACAGCAGCATAGTTCTCTTCCCCTACAGGAAAAAATTTGCCATCAATTTTTTTTGTTGTCAATGTTAACATTGAAAATCCTGCAATCTTGAATAAGATCATCTGAGATTTACTTGCTCTTTCTTTTCCAATCTTTACTGCCTGAAAATATTGCATGCTATGTTAGTTTATCTCCTATAGGCATTTTACATATTAACATTTATGATCCCTGTTATACAATCTTACCATTGAACCCAAAAATTTTTGTCGGAGCGGCTGTTGCTGCTTTTGCTGTAATTATAGGAGTGGTAGCATTTTCTGGTTCATCAATAATTAGTGATGTTTCTGATACTGGAACTTTTTTCCCTTCAACTGAACAAGCTCAAAGAGATGTCCTGCCACTAGAAATTGAATTAGAAGATCTTTCTATCATTGAAGTCACAGATACAGCAGCAACTTTAGAAATTGTATTCAAAGCTAGCAATCCAAATTCTAAGCCAGTCATACTACAACTGGTAAAATATGATATCTATGAAAACGGTGTTAAAATAAAGACGGGACAAATAGGCGAGCGTGCAGAAGGCATGGTTACAGGCTCTAATTATTTTACAATACTAGATGAACAGCCCACAATCCTTCGCGACAAAATAACTATAAAAAATTCTGGCAATACGCCTGAACTTTGGGATGCATTAATGAATAATACTCCTCAGTGGCAGGTAAAAGGCGAGGCATTTTTCAATCTAAGCTCAATGCTAAGTGGCGGCGAAAATCAAATTACTTTTGAATTTCCATAACTAGACCTATTGTATCATTGTAATGAAAAATTATGATTATTTGTTTAAACACAAAAAAATATGACAAAATTATATATTATTCAAAATGTTGAAGTTGACAAATGGCAGAAGCAGGATTAGCAGCATTTGGATCAACAATAGGTGTAGCTATTGCACTAGCAGTAGTTTGTTTTGCTCTCCGTGGAAAAGGACATCCTGAACCACTGGATTAATTGCAAAATAACAAACACCCACTAACAATCTTTTTACTCAGATTTAGTTAGACCGAACAAATCTTGAATATTTATCCCACGACCCGTTTTTTGTTTGAGATAACATCTTTCATAATATTGACACAAGGAACATTCTTCTGATGGTTCTAGTATAGGCACCTTTTTTTCTCCTAGTAAGTTGTTTAGAACACGAACACGTCTAATTGTCTCTTCAAACATTTTCTTGTCTTTTGTAAAAGAAAATGACACTTCTTTTCCATCTCCAGAAATATATACAATAATTCCATCAATTTTGTTAAAAATCCAA
>JAUYOQ010000040.1 GCA_030697975.1 Nitrosopumilaceae archaeon
TAACCAAAGAAGTAAGTGTAATTCCATTTTCAAAAAAAGTAATAGAATCTTATCATAATTTATTGGAAGATATTCATTTAATATTTCACAATGTGATTAATTCCCGTTTGTTTATAGTACAAAGAAATGTCAATGGTATGCTTCCGTATCGTGATGATCATTTCAGTAAAAAATTAGACGAAACTAAAAAAACAATGTTGAATGAAATGTGGAAGAAATTTGAAGAAAAACATCCACCTATAACTTCAAAATGGGAAGGAGAAATCGCCGTACAGGCAAAATATGCACCTTGGTATCAATATCTTGATGATTACTATTCAAAACCTTTGTTTCAGATGTTAGATGATAATATCACAAAATCTAGTAAAACCCCGAATTTGAACAACTAGAATTATTCAATTACAAACCCCATCTTTTGAGCTGAAGTGAATGTAGACAACTTTATTAGCAATAAAACCAAAATCCATAAATACAAGAATTAATCGGCTGAGGGAATTTGTGATAAAATGGTAAAAAATTTAACAAAAAAGAACAAGTGTCCTAGATGTGGTCAAGGCTCTCTTGTAACTGACACAAACACTGGAGAAAATTTTTGCGGAAAATGCGGATTTGTTGTATCAGATCAAGCACTAGAGGCAGGACCTGAGTGGAGAGCGTTTTCAAAAGAAGAGCATGACGGAAGGAGCAGGACAGGTGTTCCAACATCGCTTGCAATGCATGATATGGGACTAGCTACAATCATTGGCCCAGCAGACAGAGATGCAACTGGAAAACCATTATCATCTTCGATGCGAAGTACAATTGAGCGACTAAGAACATGGGACAGTCGAAGCCAGGTTCATGAGCCAATTGACAGAAACTTTAGGCAGGCATTTTCTGAGCTTGACAGACTAAAAGACAAGCTTGGAGTAGGAGACGCAGTAATTGAAAAGGCAGCCTACATTTACAGAAAGGCCCTAGAAAAAGGACTGGTGCGTGGCCGCTCAATTTCTGCGCTAATTGCCTCTGCGCTTTATGCGGCATGTCGTGATACTGAAACGCCAAGGACTCTAAAAGACATCGGACTAGCAAGCAATATCAAAAGAAAAGACATTGCAAGATGCTACAGACTGCTTCTACGAGAGCTAGGCCTCAAGATGCCTGTAGTTGACCCAATACAATGTATTGCAAGAATTGCAAGCAAGGCAGACTTGTCAGAAAAAACAAAACGAGAGGCTGCAAGGATTTTACGCAACGCAGAAGAGCAAAAAATCTCGGCAGGAAAGGATCCAATGGGGCTTGCAGCAGCTGCACTCTATGTGGCATGTGTAACAAATGGTGAAAACAAGACACAAAGAGACGTAGCAGAAGCAGCAGGCGTTACTGAGGTAACTATACGAAACCGCTACAAGGGCCTAAAGCAGGCCTTAGACCTTTAATTTTTCTTCTTTTCTAGAGCCAAGATAGTTTATTGCCAAAATAGCAATTGAGATAACGCCTGTTATTACAAATAAAATTTCAAGTGTAGCTATAAAAGAATGAGAAAACGCGCTTTGAACTGAAACATCATTAGTGTATGATACCAAAAAGGCATACGAGAAAATAAAATAGTTTGTTGCCCAATGAATCAAAATTGCAGGAAGCAGGCCGTATCTAAAATAAACCCAGCCAATTATTATGCCGCTTGCAGCAGCTTGAGTAATTTTTCCAACACTCCATGGATCACCAGATATTACATGGGCAACTCCAAAAAATATTCCAACTGCCACAATTAATGGCAAAACTTTTGCATATTTTTCGATATTTAGAGTCTCAGACGGATTCCACAATGACTTTAGGAAAAATCTACCTGATGCTTTTCTTGAATACATAAAAAAAAGCGGAACGCCAATTAACAATACTCTAAATCCAAGCTCTTCAACAATTGCTGCCGCACTTACACCATAAAACTGAATCAGCCTGTTTTTTGGCTCTGGCGGTTGTATTGTAACATCAATGCTTTCTTGGACAAAATTGATTATTCCTGATATTACAATTATGACTGTAAACCATTTGATAATCGTAGCCAAATAGTTTGAATCTGTTAAATTTTTTCCAAAAGACAATAATGAAGTTACTACGGACAGAAAATCCTTTTTTGGGCCAAGTATTGCAATTGAAAATAAAACAAGAAACGTGCACCAAACCACTATAAACGCGTCTCCAAGCTCAAACTCAAAAGGAATTACATAGCTTATTCCTCCTATAAAAAAATCATGGTCTTTTATTGGAAAATCAAAATTAATCTCATTTCCAATCTCTGAATTAAAGACTATAAACGCCCCAATAGGAAATGAAATAATCATCATACCAAAAATAACTGAAAGTAGCGCAGCGTACGGGATTCCAAGCACTTGCAGATTTTTTGATTTTAGCAACTCTAGTGGACTTCGATTATTGACTCTGCAAAGCCAAACTTGACAAGGGTATTTTTTATTGTGTCACGATGATCCCCTTGTAAAAAGATGTACCCGTCTTTTGCTGTGCCGCCACAGGCATATTTTGATTTTAACTCCTTTAGAACAGAGTCAAGGTCGTTTAGCTTGGGATCCAAACCCTCTATCATGGTTCCCTTTTTTTTAAAACGTCTTGTTTCTAGTCTGACAATTATTTGATTAGAATCTTTGTTTAGTTCGCCACAGGCGCACAAGTCTTGAGGTAGGCCACATATATTACAAATTACTGCCATTAGTTCTAAAATATTTTGCATTGCCATAGTATTAAAGCCTTATCTGCAGCTTGGCAATTTTCTATCTATTTTTAGTGGTAGGTTTTTTTATAAAAAGCAAGAATCATGTATGATGTCAAACGATCTCACAAAACGGGCAGCCGAAATGTTGCTAAAGGGTGCAACATTGCTTGCAGAGCCATGCCCTTATTGTAAGGGTGTTAGGATTATGAAAGACGGCAATGCATTTTGCGTTAGCTGTGGCAGGGAGCCAAAGCCTGAAATTGAGATTGATACAGAAAAAAAACCAGAAGCCCCAGAAAAAAGTGAGATCTCCTCACAACAAGATTCTACTCTGATAACTCTTGCAAAAAAGCTAGAGTCTCTGTCAAAGGAGCTTGAAAAAGAAACTGACTATGAAAAGCAGCAACAGATCCTAAAATCAATTAATTCACTTGTAGAGATTATAGCAAAACTGAGATCATAAAAACAAGGTTTTTATGCCAAGTTTCTGAGTTTAAGAAATAGACATGAGCAGCAAAAAGAAAGGTGCTCCATTACCAGCATCAAGTGCAGGTCTTTTAAGATTCTTTGAAGATGAAACTAAAGGCTTCAAAGTTGATCCAAAAATAGTGGTATCTATTCCAACAGGCCTTATCGTACTTTCGTGGATACTGGATATCTTTCTTGTTCCGTGATAAACAGCATGCAAGATTCCTACGATGATGTATCAAACATTCATCGACGATATACACTAACTCTCATCAATCCATCTTCAAGAATTCATTCACTAGCATTATCATTGATTGTTACAACGTTGCTTGTAGCAACTGTAGTTTTTGGTTATCTTAAAAGCGATGATTTTATTGTAAGGCTAGCAGCTGTTTTGGCGATTCTTGCATCAACACAGTATCTAGACTCTTGCTATTCAAAAAACAAAGAATACTCTAAATCACTGCACATGTCCTTGTTTGGAAACATTCTATGGCTTGTCATATTACTTTCAGGGATACTAGCTGTAACGGTTTTATCAAAAAGCGAGGCATCTATATTTTATGTTATAGAAGGGATGTTTTTGTTTGCAGGATTTCGTATAGGGCTTTTTACAACGGTATTTGGGGCAAGTATGAAAAAGGCGTGGGCTGCATGCTTTATCCAACCGCTTGCCATGTTCTTGGCACTAGTGCCTATGAATTTATGGACAAAAATTTTAGAGCCACAAACATTCTTGATTGGTTTTACTTTCCTAGGCATTGCAACTGTATGGTCGTATCTTACTGACAGGGCAGGAAAGCCTGGGGTAAAAAGCACCCACAAGCTGGTACAGGCATATCTTGTATCAAAATCAAAAAACGATTCAAGTGAGATGGAATCATTAATGGAAGAAGTATCAAAAAAATCAAAGATTACAACTAGACAAATTAGATTGTGTTCTCAAGACAATAAAACCGATTTTAGAATGGTTATTCCAGAAATTCACCCAGGTCCGTTTCATCCAGTAGGAGGCAGCAACATTCCATATCTAATATACAAGAACATGGGCTCTTCGGCAATGGTAATGCATGGTGTTTCTGATCATTCACTAAATTTGCCTTCACAAGAAGAAGTGGAAAGCTACCTTAGAAGCCTAACAGATTATTCTGTGCCTCAAAAAGGATTGACATGTACAGAACCAGTTACAGTTCAAATTAACAAAGGACGCGCAGTAGGATTGCTCTTTGACAAAACAGCAGTTTTGTTTTTGTCACTATCACCACATGGAATGGAAGACATTCCATCTTCAATAAAAAGCGAAATTGACCAATTTTCAAAAAACCGAAATTTTTCCCAGGTCCTGATAGTTGATTGTCATAATGCAATGGGTGGAGAAATTTCTCAAAACAATTCTGAAGACTTGCTCAAAGCCGCAAAGTCTTGTCTTGAAACGCTGATTACAAAAGAAACTTATCCATTGGAATTTGGATATGCAAATTCTGATGCCATGAAGGTAAACTCGACAGATCTTGCCTTGGGGGGATTGGGTGTTCTATGTCTTAGCATAAACAAGAAAAAATACTTTCTTGGCTGGGCAGATGCAAATAACATGCAAAACGGAATTAGAGAATACGTTGTAAATCATTTTACAAAAAATGGTCATGCTCTATTAGAAATCTGTACATCAGATAGCCACTATTCAGTAACTCCTGCTAGAAACAAACACGGTTACTATCAGTTTGGCGCCACATCGAAGCCTCAACAGATTGCAGATTGGTATTTAGATATTGCAAAAAACGCAGAAAAAAACATCAACACAGGATATTATGAGATCTTGGAAAATTCATCAAATGTCAAGGTAATGGGAAGTACAATCTTTCAAGACTATTCAAAGGCATTGGACCGCGCTCTAAAAATCACTCAAGTATTTGCTTTAGGAACTATAGGCTTTTTTATTTCTACTCTGTTTCTATAACATTTACCTGATCTAGATTTCCATAAATCTCATCAACAAACGAGGAAAACTGCAGGATTGGGACTATTGGAACCTTTTCTATAAAGCTCAGCTGCTCCTGATATAATGTTACTATGACAGGAACGGCCATGGCACCTCTAGTTTTTTTCACGTAATGTCTTACACGCTGAATTTGTTTTGTCACAGTATTTCTTAGAGTCGATGGGCTTTGCCTTTTCCAGTGCTTACAGTCAACTAGAACCGCTATACCTAGTCTTATCCCGACAACATCAATTTCCATTCTTGGCTTGGTCAGCATGAGATTTTTAATTACGCTAAAGCCTTTAGCTTCAAATATTTTGGCTACCAGCCCTTCAAAATCGCGCCAATCAAGATGAACTGCTACCTCATCAATTGTGGCACCATTTTTTATTGCAAAGATTGCAGCCTTTAATTTATCTGCAGAATCAAAATCAATTACATCGCCTTCAAATCGTCCAATTCCATTTTTTACAAAACTTTCCAGTATTTTTTTTGCCATAGCCTTGTCAGTGCCAGCTATTGCGCAAAAATCCTGGACTGATATACCGCCTGGAATTACTGCTCCTAGTCCTTTTATTAGCATGCTAGTATTCAACAACTTGACTCTAAATCAATTTTATAATAATCTATTTTCTCTAGAACTTTATAATGAACATAAAAAAAGATCTTTCATGAAACTTTTGATAATTGCATTGCTTGCAACTATTTGTTTTCCTTTAGCGTTTGCTGAAAAGGCCACATTTGTTGACACAATTCAGTTTGTACAATATTTGGATGAAAACACAGCACTAGAAGAGGTTCGAAACGGAAATTTGGATCTATACTATTATAGAATGCCTTCAGAGCGCCTTGAAGACACAAAATCGCGCCAAGGCCTGCAGATTTTTCAATCAACTGGCGGCTCATACAGCATTCTTGTAAATCCAGCTCAGGCAGAAAAATTCAATCCTTTTTCTTTTGTTCAAGTGAGACTTGCACTAAACTATCTGATAGACCGAAGCCTCATTGTTAATGAATTGATGGGAGGATATGGCGTTTCAATGATTTCAAACTATGGGCCATTTGATCCAGACTATTTTTACATCCTAGATGAGCTAGAGTCATTTCATTTCCAGTACAACCCAGAGCTTGCAGATGAGATGATCTCAAGCACACTAGAAGAGGCTGGCGCAAAAAAAATCAATGGAAAGTGGACATACCAGGATGAAGAGATTCAAATTCGAATTTTTATCCGCGGCGATGATCCGGTAAGAAAATCAATAGGCGAGATTCTCTCATCTGAGCTAGAAAAACTTGGATTTACAGTAGTAAAAGACTTTGGTGATCTAAACAAGGCGTTTGTTGTCGTGTATGGCTCAAATCCTGCCGAGCTGAAATGGCATATCTACACTGAAGGATGGGGTGGGCGTTCTGCATTTGTAAAATATGACCCGGTTGGCCTTGCCCAGATGTATTCGCCATGGTTTTCTAGCATGCCTGGCTTTAATGACCCAACTTATTGGAACTACAAAAACGACTATCTTGATTCTATTACGCAAAAAATCTATACTGGAAATTTTAGCTCTGCAGAAGAACGAGCTGAGCTTATAAAAAAAGCAACAGTTGAGGGAATAAAAGAATCGGTACGGATTTTTATTGCAAGCAAAATTGATCAATACGTTGCCAGTCCAAAAATATCTGGAATAATAAACGACTTTGGGGCTGGTGTTCCAAGCAGATTTACACCAATCAATGCACACAGTGACTCTGATACACTAAAAATTGGTGTAAAGCAGATCTATCAGGGTGCTTGGAATCCTGTAATGGGGCTGACAGATTTTTACAGCAAAAACATTTGGGATGCGATTTCAGATCCTGGAACTTTCAAGCATCCATACACAGGTGAATCATTTCCAATCAGAACTCCATGGAAGGTAGAGACTGGAGGGCCTGATGGATTTGTAAATTTGCCAGACGGTGTTGTAAATTGGGATCCTACTCTACAAGAATGGAAATCTGTATCATCTGACAAGGCAACAAGCAAAATCACATATGATTTGCTGTTTGCAAACTGGCACAATGGTCAGAAAATGGACATGAATGACATTTTGTATTCTGTCTACTTTGCAATGGAGTGGGGATCACAAAAACAAGAAAACGACAAAACATTTGATTCAGAGTACACCCCCCAGGCAAGTCAGCTAGTAAACACAATTGTTGGCATTAGAGTAGTAGATGAGGACACTATCGAAGTCTATGTGAATTATTGGCATTTTGATGAGGCAGAAATTGCCGACTGGGGAGGCGTATGGTCATCAACTCCATGGGAAATAATGCTTGCAATGGAAAAATCTGTAACTGATGGCACCGTATCATTTTCAAGATCTGGCGCTGCAAGCAAAAACATCGACTGGCTCTCACTAATCGTGCCAAACAATGCAGCTTTGGTAAAAAAATACCTTGATGATTTCAAAAAAGCAGACCTTGTTCCAAAACCCTTAGAAAAATTCAACTCCGATCAAAAATATTTTGAATCACGATATGATTCTTCGATAAAGTGGATTGAAAAAAACAATCATGCGGTAATTACCAATGGGCCGTTTTACCTAGAGTCATACTCACCAGAGTCAAGAACTATAACAATAAAGTCAATTGATGATTCAACATATCCATTTGAGGCAGGACACTGGAAGAGCTTTGAGGAAGTAAAATATCCAAAAATCATTAGCATCAGTGTTCCAAAAATAGTTGTGCTAGGTGATGAGATTACAATTCCTGTAAGCACATCTGATTCATCTCAAATCCACTACTTTTTAACAAATCCACAAGGCACAACAATCAGCTCTGGCATAAAAAAAATCACTGACGGAACTGTCACACTTGAATTTTCATCAGATGACACAAGCAAGCTTGGTATGGGTGCAAATGACCTCAAGATTTTTGTAATATCTGACTCTGTCTTGCGGCCTGATATTTACACAACAAGTTTTCTTGCCGTTTCCACCCAGCAACAACTACCTGAATATTCAGTATCAGAAAGCAGTGATGAGACAAGCACAGAAAATGACTATATTGGAATTTTTGCACTAGTGGCAGGAATAATTTTAGTTGGATTTATTTTAGCTAAAAGAAGGCAAAGGAAAAAAGCAATAGCCTCAAGATAATTTTTTTCCAATTATAAACAAAGTACCGTATTCTCTTTTCCATTTTTTGCTATTAGTTGGATCTCTAACTTGTTTTGTTACAACTTCAAATCCAACATCTTCAAACATCTTTTTCCATTCTTGTTTTGAGCGCAAATCAAGTCTCATTTTCATCTTTTCTGCCCAGTGTGTTGTGGCCTTGTTTTCCTTGTAAAAGTCAGTCCCGCAAAAAAATTTTCCATTTTTCTTTAACAGTTTGTAGATTTTCCTTATCTGAGGCTCCATTGGCACTGAATAGTATAATGATTCCATGGAAAATACATAATCAAATTTTCCACGATATTTCCATGATTTCAAATCGGTTTTAAAGTAATGTTCTTTTGCTGATGTCTTTTTTGAATTTGCGTTTTTTATCATGTTTTTGCTTTTGTCGATTCCAACAGCTTTTCTACAGTTTTTGTTTCGTGCAATATGTTTTACAACCCAACCATTGCCACAACCTACATCCAAAAATGAAAACGATTTTTTAAATTTTATATTTTTTAAAAATTTTAGTACCGTTTTTGCATGTTCTTTTTCCATTAGTTTGTCTAGGCCACTTGATGCCCACTTGTCAAACGTAGTTCTAACTTTGTCCAATTAGTTTGTGATAATCAATTTTCAATTTCAATGTTAAGATAAGTATGAATCATGCCTAAATTTTAAATGCAAATTTAAGGGCATATGCTTGAAAAGAAATGCCAGACGAATCATGCAGAATATGTGGTGGAAGCCTTACAAAGCGTACGCTTTGCGCCGAATGTAAAAAGGCAACAAGCATGATCTGTGTAAACTGTGGCAAGCAAACCCTAGAGCAATCACATGAAAATTGTATATCTATGATAAAGGTTTACTATAAAAATAATTTTGCAGGCCCGCTTAGAAAACAACGAAACTTTTTGTCACTTGCATAACTCTATTTTCTAAAATTAGTTTTTTTGTGCAGTCTTTATCATGCTAAATAACTGCCTTACTGCTAGCCTTGGATGATGTGCGGCAAGCCGAATTATGCTTGATAAGCCAAAGTCAGCTCTAATAAAATCAAGAAATTCGTCTGCACTTAGCTCGTTTATAATTTCAATTTCTCTGTCCCACTGCTCATCTGATAGTCCAATCCATCTGTTTTGTACCTTGTATGCAGAGTTTATCTTTGATGAGATTGATTTTCTCCAATTCTCTTCATACTTTGATAACATTTTTTCTGAGGTATCATTTGCTTTGATGGCATCCGCAGCTATTTTTCCTGCAATTCTTCCAAACTTTATGGCATATCTTATGCCCTCTAGAACAAGCGGATTTGCATAGCCAGCAGCATCGCCAACTAACATCAAATTATCATATACAGTTTTTCTAGTCAGTCCGTCATTTGGTATAAGCCCGTAATGGAACTCAACAGGTGATATCTTTCCAAGCTTTTTGATAGGGCCAAGCTTTTTTTCTATAATTTCATCTAGCCTTTGAGTGGGATCAATCCCAGAGTCAGGTTTTCCAATGCCTACTCCTATCCGTACTTTATTGTCGCCAACTGGAAAAATCCATGCATATCCAGAAGGAGAATATTGCTGGCCAACCATAAGATACCACGTATCTGAATCAATGTTTTCAACAGTTGC
>JAUYOQ010000047.1 GCA_030697975.1 Nitrosopumilaceae archaeon
GCATCATCCAGTCGTCCAATGAATGGACTCACATATTTTGCACCAGCCTTTGCAGCCAGTACTGCCTGGTTTGCAGAAAACACCAAGGTAACATTGACTGGAATTCCTTCTGCTGTAAGACTCTTGCAAGCTTTGAGTCCATCAGGTGTCATTGGGCACTTTACAACAACATTATTTCCATATTTTCGCAGTCTTCTTCCTTCATCCATCATTCCAGAATATTCTGTGCTTACAACCTCAAGGCTGACATCGCCTTTGATTATACTACAAATTTCTTCCATTGTCTTGTGAGGATCGCCACCTTCCTTTGAAAGAAGTGTTGGGTTTGTTGTTATTCCATCAAGCAAACCCATATCATTATACATTCGAATTGACTTTAGGTTGGCAGTATCAAGGAAGATTTTCATTTTCTGCTCCTAGCCTCCTTCACAGCCTTTGTTATATTAATTGATGATATTCCATACTTTTCAAGTAATAGTGGAATTTCGTTGTCTCGTGCAGACTCGCCAAACTTGTCCTGAACACCAACTCGCTTTATCGGTACAGGATATCGCTCAGAGACCACTTCTGAAACTGCAGAGCCAAATCCGCCCATAACATTGTGTTCCTCACACGTTACGATTGCGCCAGTTTCTCTTGCAGCTTTTTCTAAAAGATTTTCATCAATTGGTTTTATCGAAAATCCATCGATTACTCTACAAGAGATTCCTTCTTTTTTTAGCGAATCAGCTGCATCAAGTGCCATCTTTACTGTAATACCACAAGCTGCAATGGTACAATCAGTGCCATCGCGCAAAACAATTCCCTTTCCAATCTCAAAGTCTTGTGACTCTTGGTGGACTAGAGGTGTTGCAGATCTTGCCATCCTCATATAGTGTGGCCCATATCTTTGCGACATTATCCATGTAAGCTTTGATACAGCTATAGTATCTGCTGGAATCAAGACAGTAAGGTTAGGAATTGCACGCATGATAGCAATGTCTTCAATTTGCTGGTGTGATCCACCGTCTGCTCCAACCGAAATCCCGCCATGTGATACAACAAGTTTTACGTCTAGTCCATTTTTGTCATCACGTGATGGATATGCAATTGCGTTTCGTATTTGATCAACGCATCTTCCTGGCAAAAATATCGCATATGTGCTTGCAAAGGCAACCTTTCCAGCATATGCAAGACCAGCTGCTACTGAAACAAGGTTTGCCTCTGCGATTCCAACATTAAAAAATCGATCTGGAAATTCTTTTCCAAATGAAGCTGTCTTTAGCGAGTCTGTAGTATCAGCTCCTAGTACGACAATGTTTTGGTTTTCCTTTCCAATCTCGATTAGCGTTTTTCCATATTCTGAACGCATATCTGTTAAAACTTCACTCAAGTGTATCCAAGCTCCTTTGCCATCTGCATTAGCTGAGTTTTTTTGTCACCAATCAAATGTAGCTCAATCCACTTGTTTACCAAATCTTTTCCGCCAAGATCATATGCTTTTTTTATCAAAAGCTTGCGTCTTGCCTTCAAGATTTCTTTTCTAAAATCGGCAATCACGCCACGAACGTCTTTTTGTCCAATTATTGCAGAACCACCAACAAAGGCTCTTGCACCATCTACAAAGCACTGAGAAACGTTGCTTAGATCAACGCCGCCATCAGCCTCAATAAATCCATCAAATTTGTGTTCTGCAATCACTTTGGCAAGGTCTTGTGTTTTTTGGTGCGTTGCTTCAATGTATTTTTGTCCTGACTTTCCTGGAACAACTGACATTATGATTAGCTGATCCAAATCTGCAAGAAACTGAAAAGACCATTCTGGCAGCTCTGTATCTGGATTTATTGCAAGACCAGCACCTACCTGGTTTTGTCTTAATGTGTCACGTATTTCGCCAAAGCTTGACTCGTCACAGACTTCGGCATGAACTGTAATTATATCACATCCAGCATCGATGTAGTCTTTGACATGCTTTACTGGCTCGTTTATCATAAGATGTGCATCAAATGGAATCACAGTATACGGTCTTAGTTCCTTGATTTTGTTATGATCAAATGTTGTGTTTGGGACAAACTGGCCATCCATTACATCAAGGTGGATATAGTCAGCTCGTCCTTCAGAACATCGCTTGACTTCGTTTTCAAGGTTTGCCATATCACCTGCTATAATTGATGGTGCAATCATAAACTGGCAATCAAGCTCAAGATCAATTATTGGCGCAATCTCTTTTTTTGGTGCAACGCCATGCCACTTTGGATTGTCCTCCATGTGCTCGACTCCTTTTCCCTTGACTGTCCTTGCAACTATTATGGTTGGAACATTTCTTGTCTGAGTTGCTTTTTTTAGTGCAGCATCAATCTGCTCTATTCTATGACCGTCAATTTCAATTACATTCCATCCAAAGGATCTCCACTTGTCGCCAAGCTTCCACCTACTTGCATCCTTCCACATCTCAGAAAGTTCATCACCTACTAGCTCCTCATCAAGTGGCATGATTTTTTCAGTGTAAGAGTCCTGTTGGATAAAGTTTCTATCCAAAAATACAGTCATGTTATCTACTTTGTATTTTGCTCCAGTCATTGCAGCCTCCCAGACCTGACCTTCATTTGATTCACCGTCACCAATTATTGTAAAGATTCGATGCTGTTTTGAATCGATTTTTGCTGCAAGTGCATTTCCTATTGAAAATGACAATCCAATACCTAAAGAGCCTCCACAAAACTCTACACCTGGGCATTTGTAGTCTGGATGGCCTTGCAGTCTGCTTCCAAATTGTCTAAGTGTTTCAATTTCTGATTCATCAAAGAATCCTGCAACTGCTAGATTTGAAAAAAGACCAGGAGATGCATGGCCTTTTGATAAAATTAATCTGTCCCTGTCCTCCCACAACGGATTTTTTGGATCATATCTCATGTGTTTGTACAAAAGACAGCCCATTATCTCTGCCATAGAAAATGATCCACCTGGATGTCCAGAACCTGCAGCAGTTGT
>JAUYOQ010000056.1 GCA_030697975.1 Nitrosopumilaceae archaeon
TCTTCTGGCTTTAGTAATGATATGTTCAAACCCTGTCTTTGAAGATTCGTAATTGTAGAACAAAGTATAGATGCAACAAAATTTGGTGAATGACGTTTATCTAAACAAATTTTCTCAAATAACTCAAGATATTCTGAATCAAAGATTTGTTCTGCTAGTTGAGCATTAAGGGTGTATTTACTCTGAATATCAATCAGTGATTCATCCCATGACTTTGGAATGCTAGATTTTGCAAGTTTTATTTGGTCATTAGTTATAACAAGTGGAAGAATGTCTGTTTCAGGATACATTCTTGACGCTCCTGGGCGTGGTCTTAAAAATACAGTTTCACCACTAGGTGTTGCGCCTCTTGTTTCTGCAGGTACACCATTTTTTGCATCTTCAATTCGTTTGATTATAGAATCAATAGCAAAATCAATTTTAGAATTTTCTCCAGCAATGATGATAAAACCATCATTAGAACTAATTTCAAGTAATTTATGTAAACGTTGTATATCTGAATTTTCTATACCATAATTTGGTAATTCATCTGAATGAAAAATTCCACCAATTCCATAAAATCTAACAAGCTGACCTAATTCCTTTCCAAGCCTAATTCCTTCATAGGGTTCATATGAAAACAAACCAGCGAAATTCTTTACTCTAATAGATTTGATGACAGAACCATCACTTATTGTCTTTTTTATTATTTTTGAATTGCATGATCTGAAAAGTTCTGTAACATCAAAAACATCAGTTTTAAAAACTTTTTCAAGTTTGAGTTTTTTTAGTCTCTCAGATATTAAAATTAAACCATGTTGTCTTTTTGCCTCGTATTCTATTATTTTTTCTAATTGGTCTAGTTGCTGTACTCCTTTTACTTCTACAACTCCACTGCCCATAACTGAAATATTTACATCCTGTCGTATTGACCCAATTCCTCTTGTTACTTTCTTTGTTATACGCAGTAATCTCCCCAACGCAAGTGCGATTTTTTTTATTTCAGATGGACTTACATCAACAGGCTCTAGAGCTATTTCCACAAGAGGAACCCCCAATCGATCCAAACTGTATGATCTTTCTGTTTCTTTATCTTTAATGAGTTTAGCAGCATCTTCTTCAAGACACAAAGATTGTACTCCAACACGTTTTCCTTCTACATCAAGATGTCCACCTTGAGCAACAAGCATAGTTCTTTGAAATCCAGACGTGTTAGATCCATCTACTACAATCTTTCTCATAGTGTGTATCTCACTAAAAATACTAGATTTTAGAGAACAGGCAATTATCAATGCAATATTGATTGCATCCATATCGATTTCATGAGGAGGTTCTTCATCATGTTCAACAAGACAACTACTTTGAGGATTTGCATAGTATATGATGGTCTTTGATTTTCTATTCTCAAATAATGCAGCAGGATCGTATTCTCCTAATTCGCTTTTTGTAGCTCTCAATTTTCTTGAAAATCTTATAGTATATTCATCAGATTCTAAAGGCTTACAATTACAAAATAATTTTTTATTAGTTAATAATTGTTGATGGATTTCTAAACCAACTCTTAAACCAATCTTGTCTAAATTTAATTCTGCCATATTTCTAACAATCTATTAAAACCTAATTCGTTATTTCAGACGCAATATTTTCCAACATTAAACTTTTCATTTCATCAACATTTTTTGTATTACCAAGAGCCCACATGGCTTTTACTAATGCTGTTTCAGGAATCATATTGTCCAATGGAATAACACCAAGATTGAGAAGATCTCTACCGCTTTCATACACCGTCATTCTAACTCTACCATCAATACATTGTGAGGTCATACCTAAGAACAAACCTCTTTCTTTTGCTTTTTTCACACTTTCATACAGCGTTTTTCCTATATGACCAAGACCTGTACCTTCAAAAATTATCGCTTTGTAGCCTAATTCTATTATTGTCGTAAGTAACTTGGGATCAAAACCTGGATAATATTTTACTAAAACAACGTGTGCATCATAATTTATTTTCGGACTATAATTTTTATTTTTAAAATATTCATGATCCAAATTTTTTTGTATTTTTTTATCTAAAATAAGAAAAGCAGGATCCCCACCTATTGTCTGAAAAGCACTTCTTTTACTTGTATGAATTTTCCTCACACGTGTGCCTAAATGACACGCTATGAGATCATCACTTTCATTATGATGCATTACTACAAAGATGCCACGAACATTACATTCTATAACAAATCTGACGGCTGAAATTAAATTTAAAGTGGCATCTGAAGATGGCCGATCTGATGACCGTTGTGATCCAACCAATGCAATAGGAATAGGAAAAGCTGCTAACGCAAATGAAAGAAAAGAAGCCGTATACTGCATCGTATCTGTCCCATGTGCAATAATGATTCCCTTGTAGTCAGATTTTGCATATGAATCAAGTTTTTCAGTAATTTTCTTCCAATGCTCCGGTAGTAAATTCTCCGAATATTCTGAAAACAATACCTCAGTATCGATATTCGCTATTTCAGATAGTTCTGGAATGGTACCATGAAGTTCTGATGCTGTTAATGCCGGAGTCACTCCTCCTGTTCTATAATCGATCTTACTTGCAATAGTACCACCTGTTGATAAAAGCAATACTTTGGGGAGCAAAGAATTTTTTGGATGTGATTGAAGTGTCTCTTTTTTTATTTCATTTGAAGAAAGAACCTCAATTTTTTTAATTTCGTTAATTTTTATTCCAACATTATAACCGCTTTTTAGTTTTAATACTATGTGTTCATCATCATTGTATTCATAACGTGGCATTAAGATGCCAGTATATGTCAACTCACCTGTAATCCTAACTGTATCTCCTACTTTTGCTTTACAATCTTTCAAAAGTGTAAGAGACCTACCAGTATAACCTCTATACTCTGACATTTAGGTGAATTATCTTAATTATTATATTAAAACTACCTGTAGTAGGAAGCGACTACTTTCTGACCAATCTTCAAGTCTTTTTGATCTTTAACCTTCTTTACTGCTTGTTCAAAGTGGTTCATCGTTACTCTTGCGTTATCAGCAGTTTTTTCAATTTCTTTTTCATCAGGAGTTTTATCAAGATATTGATGTATTACCAGTGAAACGGCAGTGTTAGATATAGCAGCTACATCTGCTCCACTCATTCCATCTGTCATTTCAGATAACTTATCTAGATCAACATAATCTGGGTTTTTCTGCCCATTCACTATTTTTCGATTATCTATGGGAATTTTGTTTTTTTGTGTGAATTTTTTACCCTCACAAATTGTACCAGGGCTAACTTCAATTTTTTTTGCTATCTCTGTTGATAAGGATCTACTACAAATCAAAATTTCTTTTGGTTCATTTTCTCCTTCTAAGAACTTTCTACGGATATTCTCCTTAGTCTCCTTCTTGGCTTTATCAAGTGTATCCTTAGCTTTATTTATTTCCGCCATATCTTTATTTATTTCTGCCATATCTTTATTATCGCCACCTTTATCAGGATGAAGATGTTTTTTCAATTCGTTGTATCTATCTTTAATTTTTTCTTCAGTTTCATATGGTAATAGCCCTAACCTTTCATAAGCTCTAATTACTTCCTCTTCATCAGAATTGAATTTTTCATTCTCAACATGAAACTCCTTAACAATATTTTCATGTTTAATTCCAGGACCAATCAACGCCTTAGGATGCGCGCTCTCGCTAAGAGTTTTTTTAATTTCTGCTGGAATTAATTCACTAATCTGATCAAATTTGTATTCTGCTCCGCACTTGATACACTTGTACGCAATTGAAGGATCTCGTACGTTGATTTCTAATATTGATTTTCTACTTTCTTTGTCAGGCATAGGTATTTGTATAATCTTATCAAATCTTCCAGGTCTTAGTAATGCAGGATCAATCATATCAGCTCTATTGGTTGCACCAAGAACCACCACTCCACGCATGTTTTCCATACCATCCAATTCCGTTAAAAGTTGACTTACTACTCTCTCTGTTACTGCAGTTTCTCCACCTGCACCTCTTACAGGAGCAATGGAATCTATTTCATCAAAGAATATTATACATGGTGAGGCCTGTCTTGCTCTCCTGAATATTTCTCTAATACCTCGCTCCGATTCTCCTACCCATTTTGATAAAAGCTCAGGACCCCTTACTGAGACAAAGTTTGCTTCACTTTCTGTTGCTACAGCCTTTGCTAGTAATGTTTTACCTGTACCACTTGGACCATGTAACAAGATTCCGCGTGGCATCTTATGCCCTAGTTTCTCATACAACATTGGATATTTCATTGGCCATTCTACTGCTTCCTGAAGTTCCCGTTTAACATCAACTAATCCACCTACCTCGTCCCATTTTACATCTGGGTTTTCAATGAATACCTCGCGCATTCCAGACGGTGTTATTTCTATGGCAGCTTTGCTGAAATCCTCACCCTTAACAATAAGTTTATCTAATGTCTCAGGAGGTATTTTTTCTTCTTCAAGATTCAGTTCAGGTAATAGTCTTCTTATACATTTCATAGCTGCTTCTTTACATAAATATTCTAAATCTGCCCCTACATAGCCATGTGAAATTGCAGCATATTTTTCTATATCTACATCGTCTGATAATGGCATATTTCGAGTATGAATAGCAAGGATGTCCTTTCTGCCTTTTTTGTCAGGAACCTTAATTTCAATTTCTCTATCGAACCTACCAGGCCTTCTAAGTGCAGGATCTATTGCGTTTGGTCTGTTAGTTGCTGAAATTACAATTACTTTTCCTCTAGCTTCAAGTCCATCCATCAAAGAGAGCATTTGTGAAACAACACGCCTTTCTACTTCACCAGTAACTTCCTCTCGTTTTGGTGCAATAGAATCAATCTCATCAACAAAAATTATTGATGGTGATTTTTCTCTGGCCTCTTTGAAAATTTCTCTTAAACGCGCTTCACTTTCACCATAAAACTTGCTCATAATTTCTGGCCCAGATATACTTATGAAGTGTGCATTGCTTTCATTAGCAACTGCCTTTGCTAGCAGTGTTTTACCAGTACCTGGGGGTCCATACAACAAGACTCCTTTGGGCGCCTCGATTCCTAATTTTTCGAAAATCTCTGGATGTCTAAGTGGAAGTTCTATCATTTCTCTTACTTTTCTGATTTCATCAGTAAGACCACCAATGTCTTCATAAGTTACCTGTGGTACTCCCCTAAGCGTTTCTCCCTTTTCTGCTATATGAAATACAGTTTTTTGTGTAACAAGTACCGCATCAGCTGCAGGCGTTACACCAATTACTTGAAAAGTTAATCTCCCACCAAAATAAGGCACCATAACATTATCTCCCTTGATTAAGGGTACACTTTCTAGTGCATCTGCCAAATATCGTTCATCAATTGGAGGAATTGCTTCTAGTGGAGCAACCACTACTTTTTCAGCTGCAACCGCTTTTATCTTTCTTACAGTTATGGTATCCCCTATTGCAATACCTGAATTATTTCGCCCTAGCCCATCTATTCTTATGATTCCCTTGCCTTCATCTGATGGATAAAGTGGTAAACATTTTGCAACAGTCCTTCTCTTACCTTTAATTTCTATAACATCGCCAGTTGAAGCATTTAATGCATCCATAGAATCATAATCGATTCTAGCTACTCCTCTTCCTACATCTCTAGTATATGCCTCTAAGACTTTGAGTGTAAGAACATTCTGGCTCATAGCTAAATTTTCTCCATCTATGTTTTATATCTTTGGCGTTAGAATTTTAACAAAACGGTATAATCAATCATAAGCTTAAAATCGCCATCAAAAATACAACCCATCAACTTGGGTAAAAGACCATTAGTTAGACGACGTGGCCGTGGAGGAAGACAATTTAGAGCTACCACTATTGGAAAATTGGCACCAGCAAAATACCCATCATTTGCGTTATCAGAACAGCATGAGGGAAAAATAATAGATCTAGTTCATGAACGTGGCCGAGAAGCTCCGTTGGCTAAGGTTAGATTTGAAAATGGCTCAATATGTTATATGCCAGCAGTTATTGGCACAAAAGTTGGTTCCAAAATTCAAATCGGTCTTAATGCAGAGATCACTAATGGAAATATAATCAGTATTCAAAATATACCAGATGGAACAATTGTATGCAATTTAGAAAAACACTTTGGAGATGGTGGAGCAATTTCCAAGTCAGCGGGAAACTATGCTACCGTATTTTCACATGGATCTGACGGTGTTACGGTGAAACTTCCTTCTGGTAAATTTACAACACTTAATCCAAAAAATAGAGCTATGATAGGTACACTAGCAGGAGGAGGTATAACAGAAAGGCCTTTAATGAGGGCTGGTACGAAATGGAGAAAATTCAGAACTAAGGGAAGAAAATATCCAATCGTAAGAGGAGTAGCTCAAGCCGCATATGTCCATCCACACGGTGGTGGAAGACATCAGCATGTTGGTCAGAGCTCTACAGTTGCACGAAATACACCACCTGGCGCTAAGGTAGGAAGTATAGCTGCAAGAAAAACTGGTAGAGCAAGAATAAAAGAAAGAACTAGTTAGTCTTTAGTCCATTTAACCTAAACTTGATTAATAACAAACTAATTCAAATTTTTAAATGTTAAAGCAAAGAGTACATCTTTTTGTAAAAGGAAAGGTACAAGGTGTATTTTTTAGACAAGCCCTAAAAGTCATGGCAAAAAAGAAAAATGTTTTTGGATGGGTAAAGAACCTTAAAGATGGAAGAGTTGAAGCCATTCTAGAAGGTGAAGATGTTAATGTCAGTTCCTTAGTTGAATGGTGTCATGCAGGTCCAGCCAATGCAAGAGTGGAAGACGTTGAAATTAGAAATGAAAAATATAAAGGAGAATTTTCAAAATTTGAAGTTTTGTATTAATGAATTGTATTATAGGCATTTTGAATTAACTCTTTTGCATGTTCAACGTCTTTATTGGTTTTAATCAGTAAAGTTTCTTGAGGCTCCTTTCTGTTTTTTTGTATTTTTATTTTGATTGATTCTTCTTGTGGTTCCATGTCTACAAACCATCTAAATATGATTGATTTACAAAATACAATTCTATGCATTCGTATATCTTCTACAACATTTTTTCCCAACAAGAAACAAAAGTTTCTAAGGGAATTAAAGAGAGGAAGTATCGCTGGTGATAATTGTTTTGTAAAATCCTCAAAACTTCTTTTTTCACCAAACGATATCAAATTATTCAAATTAGACTATACAAGTTATTTAGGTAGTAGCTCTGCTAGTTCCACTCTAGACTGGTAGCCCCATTTCAAAGTAAGCAAGATCCGCCACGTTGACGAGGAAGCGTGAATGTTCCACCTTAGGATTGCTCCCTCCCGGACCTCATCCCTTTCGATGGTTGGGTCTTAGGAATTATCCCTTCGGACAATCCTAGTCCTACATCCACCCGCCTCGGCGTGATTTCATTTCAGCCTACTAAGCGAGTACTATCTGTCTAGAGATTTACCCAGCAGTTACTGATCTCTGCATGTAGCCGGTTTCAGAATAGGGCACGGCTAGCGCCCCGATCCTACCTACTACCATAGTATTGTTAACCTAAATGTTATATTTGCATTAGGCTTGTTTTTCTTTTAGCATCAAAATAAGGTTACATACAGAACAAATTTTTCCAGTACATTCGCTACCACAATTCGTACAGAGTTGTTTTTGGTTAGAGTTTGAATCTTTAACAATTTGTGATATTCTAAGAACTGATTTATACAAATTATTTTTAATCCCAAAGTGCTGATTTTCTAAAGAATTGAGAAATTCACGAATTTCAGTTCGTATTCCTTCATTCATGTGTGGACATTGTTCTGATTGAAAAGGAATCTCATTAGTAAAAGCATAAAATACAATCTCTGATTCATAAATCTCACAAAATGGCTTTATTTTTCTGATAGTATTATTTGATGTGTCTGGATCCATCCATCCAATTTTTTTGATATCCCCAGAAAGCATATTGATGAGAAATGTTTGAAGTGTATCGTCAAGATTATGAGCAGTAGCTATTATATTTGCACCAATATCCTTTGCTGCATAGTCTAAGGCTCGCCGTCTTAATGTTCCGCAGATAGAACAAGAAGAAATTTTTTCATTTTCTCTCACATTAATGGCTTCATCAAGTGTAATACTAAATAAATCATCATAGGAATATACAGAATAATCCACATTTAGTTTTGCACAAAATTTTTTGACTATTTCTAATGCTTCATTCCGGTATGTCGGTATTCCTTCATCTATTGTTACAACCTTTATTCTAAAATTATGACTTTTAGACATTTTATCGAGTATGTGTAACAATACAAGTGAATCTTTACCACCAGACACTGCTACGCAAACAAGTTCATTGTTTCTTATCATATTGAATTTTGAAATGGTTTTTGCAGTTTTTCTAAGAATGGAATTTGAAAAACATGGTGAACACAGCTCTTCACCGGAATATTTTCTTGAAAAAACCGCATCATTTTGACATTTGTTACACTTCATGCTTGTTTTTTTTAATAGACTATAATTAATTTTTAGATTGTAAACCAACCAGATTTGATATAAGATAAGGCAATGTTTAACCCAAACAGTGCAAAGGTGAAAGCGTAAATGCCCCACATGAATCCATTAACAGATTTTTCTGAAAGCCTTTTTTCAATAATACTATGAATGAACTTGCCTCCATCAAGTATTGGAAGTGGCAACATATTGATTATTCCTATAAAAAAGGAAATCATCCATAACCAAAGTAAAAACATCGAAAGTTGTGGATTGTTCCATTCTATTACGTTGTATAGTGGTTTGTAGGCAAAAGAATTATCTCTCATTATGCCAATTAACCCTCTTTCAGGATCATCAGGAGAGGGAGTAACTATTACTGGAAATTGTAATTCTTTTTCTTCTCTAAGAACTGTCACAGTAACAGTTTCTCCTGGTGTCATCTCAATTTTTTGAAAATCAAGCGGGGTTATAACAGAAACATCATTTATAGCTGTAATGATATCATTTGGCTCTAGTCCTGCTTTTTCAGCTCCACTTCCTTGAATTATTGATAAAACCAGAACACCTTCTGGTGATTCATAAAACCAACCTAAAAGTGGCTCTGGTACTATAATTGCAAAAACTGGATTAGTAAGTAAAATTGCCCCAAGCGCAAATGAAAAAATTACATTTGAAGTAGCTCCCGCACCAATTACTCTAAGTTTTGAAATTCTTTTTGCTTTGTTAAATTCTTCTTCGTCTGGTTCTACAAATCCTGCAAACATTGCAATAAAAATTGCAAAACCTCCTGTTTTGATCTTTATTTTTTCTAGTGTAGCAACAATACCGTGTGCGCCTTCATGGATTACCAAAACTATTGGTATTGATAATAGAAAATATGCAATTGCTGTAGATGATGTCAAGGTGACTCCAGGTATTAATACAGTTAACTGTGCAAATTCTGTTGGCTTTACAAAAAAATTAGATACGTTAGAAAGTAAAAACCAAAAGGCAAATCCCATCATCAAAAAACCGGCAACAACACTTACATCTGCAAATATGCGAACTCCTCTACGAGTCCTGTTTAGCATCTTTGTTAGAGCAGATTGTACTTGATAATTTTTGTATGTTAAACTATAAGGTTTTATCTCAAAACCACGTTTATCTAATTTTAAGCCTTTTGCTACTAAAACAATGATAACCCATGCTATTAGTACATAGATAATCGAATTATCTGATATAAAATCAAGTTCCAAATTAATTGCTACTTTTTTTAATCACGTACATTTATCAGTTACTGTGAAACCTGTAGTAATAATTTCAACATATCCAGACAAAAAATCCATCACAAAAATTGCAAATATGCTAGTAAAAAAGCGAATTGTAGCATGTGTTAATTTTGTCAAAATTAGCTCAGTTTATAGCTGGAAGAAAAAAATTGAGAATACTTCAGAATATCTTGCTATTTTTAAAACAACCAAAAAAAACATTAAAAAATTAAAAAATGAGATAAGAAAAACACATCCATACAAAGTTCCAGAGATAGCTGAGATTACAATTAGTTCTCTAAACAATTCATATCTAAAATGGCTAATTGATTCAACAAATTAGTATTCCAAAGCAAATCTTAAGAGAGATACTATGCCACCTAAACCAGAAACTCTCAAGCCTGCATCGGTAGTTGAATCTACACCATATACTTTAGCTCCCTTACTTTCTATATCGTTTAGTAGTTCGATTACTTTCTCTTCATCTTCAGTTTGTATGATCTTTTCAGAAAATACAAGGTATTCTATGGCCCCATATTGATTAGATTTTAGTGTCTCATCAAACCCCATTGTGAATTTTCTGCTTTTTTTGTTAGCTCTAAGCATTATTTCATCAATAATAGACAAAACTTTGGCAAGTTTGCTATCAGACATTATCTCT